>CACZRG010000030.1 GCA_902783485.1 uncultured Elusimicrobium sp. | reverse complement strand
TCTGATTAAATAAGAAAAAAACAAAAAGCAGTTGAAAAAGCCCCATACGAAATATGGGGCTTTTTAATTAGGTCTTTTGTCTCTTGTAAAAGCACCCTCAATTCTGTTTTAATATAATTACATTTTGTTTTTAAGGATTTTATTGTGACAGACAAACCTACCCCAAAACCAAATCCCCGTATTCACTGGACAGTCAGCAAGGGTGAACCTCCTGCTCCGCCGGAAGAACTTCAGCCTGAAGGCATAGTGCCAGAAAATGAGGAACCGGCTGCCGGAAAAGCCACTGCACAGCAGGAATCTGCAGACAATATGGCAGATGAAAATGCCGGTGAATCAGATACCGGAAATACTCTTCCCGGAATACAGGAAGAAAAGCCCCGTCGTAAAAGCCTGCGCGAACGCAATATAATACGTCTGCTTGAATTAGGAGACGAGGCTTTGCAGATGCGTGATTACCGTATGGCCAGAAAATATTATAATGAGGCCAAAACCATTTTCAACAGCCGCGAGGCGATAGACAGACTGAGGGATCTGGACAGAATGCGCCGCGATTTCCTGCGCAGCCTTATTTATGATCCTTCAAAAGAAAATGATAACGGCAGAAAACGGGGGGAAAAGAGTGGGCGCAGAGATCATAATGGACGTGCGGAACGCAGGCGCCAGCGCTTTGCGGATAAACCGTTCCGGGCAGGCCGTGCAATGTCCCGCGAAGGGGAAAAAACTTCTGAACATCGTGGAGAAGGAACCGGGGAAAGACCGGCACGCAGACTTTCACGCGGCTCCGGCAGCAGGCATGGTTTTGGAGGAAGTGGCGGCGGAAAAACATTTGGCAGCCGTGGTGGCAGGCCATGGGGCAGATCCGGCGGCAAACCCTTCGGAAAAAAGACTTCCGGCAAAAAATCATTCGGCAGAAAGCCTTTCAGCGGGAAACATTCCGGTGGCCCACGCAAAGGCTGACAAAAGTATTTGATATCTTTAAAAGAGAAGGAATTATGGCTGTAATAGGAAATATTCTCTGGTTTGTTTTCAGTGGCCTATGGTCATGGATAGGCTGGGTGGCAGGGGGAATTCTTTGCTGCATAACCATAATAGGCATACCGTTTGGAATGCAGTGTTTCAAGATAGCACAGCTGTCCGCCTGGCCTTTCGGCACTGAAGTGGAAATGAATTTCATGGCGCACCCTGTTGCAAATATCATCTGGATAATATTCTGCGGATGGGAACTTGCCATAGCTCATGCCACAACAGGCCTGATATGGTACATAACCATACTTGGCATACCATTCGGCAGGCAGTGCTTCAAGCTGGCAATGCTTAGCCTGGCACCTTTCGGTGCAGTGCTTAAAGAGCGGGCATAAAACATATGTCACGGCTCCGAGCCATTGTGCAATGAGTTTTTTTTATCAGCCGGCTGACCGGGAGATCTACAGGATTGCTCTCCCTGCCTTTGCCGGTTATCTTGCGTTCATACTGTTTGACGTAACGGACATTTACTGGATGGGTAAAGCCGGAACAGACGCCGTAGCCGGCTTCAGTTCCGGCGGTTTTATGTCATGGGTTATGCTGTCTGCGATGAACGCAACAACCGTTGGGGCAAACAGTCTTATAGCCCGCTATTTCGGGGCAGGACGCCGCAAAAGGGCAAGGCGGGTTGCCCATGAAGCCGTATGGCTTAGCATTGCTGCTGCGTTTGTGTTCGGGACTGCCGTTTTTTTCTGCCGTTCCGCACTGTTCCGCTTTATGGGGCTTACCCCTGCTACAGCTGCGAACGCTGATTCATATCTTTACACTTACATTCTTTTCTATCCTGCTTTTTATCTCTGCCAGCTTTTCGGCAGTATATTCAATGCATATGGGGACACAAAAACAAATGTTGCGATAATGTCTTCATCTGTACTTGTCAATATGGCTCTGGATCCGGTGCTTATTCTTGGATATGGTACCGGATGCCCTTTAGGGATCAGGGGAGCGGTTCTTGCCTCGTCATCTGCGGCATTGTGTGCCATCGCGGCGCAGTTTCTGTATCTGCGCAGACGCGGTTATATATCACCACTTAAAATAATAACGCGGCTGCCCGCTTTCCGCGACGCGCGCGAACTGCTTAACATAGGTCTGCCGTCCGCCTGCGTGGCGGTCACATGGTCATTCGTCTATCCGCTTATGACCCCTATTATTTCCCGCTTCGGCAT
>CACZRG010000029.1 GCA_902783485.1 uncultured Elusimicrobium sp. | reverse complement strand
TGCATTATGAAGCTGGAAGACGGCACAGTAGTAAGCTGGGGGACTATTTTTTACACTTCCAGGAAAATAGAAGAACTTAATCATGTTCTTGAAGTAGCTGGAAAACTTAACAAAGAGCCGTCAAAGGCAAAACTGAATGTTGATATGCGCTATTCGGTTTCACTTGGCCGCTCTTTCTACAAAACGCCAGATTCTGCAGGCAGTGGAAATTCTGGCAGCATTCTTTAAATTTTTGCAGCAAAGACTGCGGGGAGAAGTTTTTATGGAAAAATTTATTGCGGGTATCAGTCTTGAAACCAAAAGAGTAAGCTGTGTTATAGGCGTACTCAGGGAAAATAGTGAAACTTCGGAAAAATCCGTCAGGATTCTTTCAGCAGCTTCACGTGAAGTAGACGTAAAATTAATGAACAGAGGCTGTCCGAATAACATGAATCTGATAACACAGCTTGTATATAAAGTTGTGGAGGAAGCAGAGAACAGCATAAGTTCAAAAAAGAAAAAAGATGACACTCCATTATATGACTCACCGGTAAAAGCCTCAGATTTTTATCTTTCGGTACATGGAAGTGATTTTATATGTCTTAACGGGCGTATAGAAAAAAATTACGATACTGCAAGAGTAATAAAAAAAGAAATACTTAATGAGATTTTTGAAGATTCTCTTGATGAGCTGAAAACGAAATATCCTGCAATATCCGGCTCCGCAATCATACACACAATACCAGGCAAATTCACATCAAAAAATTCTCATGTGGCTACAGACAATCCTCTGGATATGGCTTTGTCATCACTGATCTGCGATTATATAGCGGTAGCTACCTCTGCTGAGGGAATTGATAATATAAATACTGCTGCTACAGGTTCAGGTGATATTAATATACAGCGTATATTTTATACTCCTGTTGCAGTAGGAGAATACCTGCTTTCCACAATGGAAAAGACGAGAGGAGTTATTCTGCTTGATATGGGCAGACTTTCCACCACCATGAGCATATACAAGGATGGTTCACTCCTTTTCTTCAGGGAAATTGATACAGGCGGTGAAAATGTTACCATAAACATACAGGAATATCTGAATCAGTTCCAGAAAACCGGCAACGAGTTTTCTTTCCAGCAGGCTGAAAAATTAAAAAAGGAAAGAGCAGCCGTCAATCCATGTTTCCTTCCGAACAATGGGAAAAATACAACACCCACCGACGCACAGGACGTTTCCGATGAAGAACTTATAAAAAAATGCGTGCTGATTCATCTTTCAGAAGTGTTATCCGTACTGGAAAATTATTTTAAGGAATTTATTCAGAAGAACCATATTCCACAGTCTGCTTTCTCATCCATAGTTTTAACGGGGGGAGGGTCTGAAATCAAAGGAATGCAGAATCTTATAAAAGAGTATTTCTCCGTGGAACTTGTACGCCCTGGCCAGACAGCTCCGGCCTCATCTTTCGGTCAGGCCGTAAAAATAGAATGCCCGGTGGAATTACAGAAAATGGATTATCTTGCTGCAACGGCCACACTGCACTACGCAATGAATGCTCCTTCACAGAATGATCTATGCACCTGGAATATGACTGATGAAGAATCAGGAAGTCTCCTGGGACGGGTTGTGAATATTTATGAAAAAATAACATCTTTTTTTACGGGTTCAGGAAAGAAAGATAATAAGAACAAATGATATTCATAAGAAAGGGGAGGAAATATAATGGAATGGTTTGATGAAGAAACAGGCACGGTAAAAGAGACGACAAGACGGATAAAAGTCATAGGAGTAGGCGGTGGTGGTGGAAATACGGTAAGCAGCCTTTTCGATTCTTTTAATCCTTATGGGGACAGCATCGCAAAGGGTATAGATTTCATAATAATCAACTCTGACAGTCAGGATCTGTCCAAAAGCAATGTACCTGACAGAATTCAGATAGCCCAGGATGGACAGGGAGCCGGAAGCGACCCGGAATTAGGCAGAAAATTCGCTGAAAAATGCGCTATAAGAATAAAAGATTCAGTAAAAAATGCCTATATGGTCTTTGTAACAGCAGGAATGGGTGGAGGCACCGGCACAGGAGCCTCTCCTGTTGTAGCCAGGCTGGCCAGGGAAACCAACAGTCCGGACACACTGATAATAGGAGTAGTAACAACACCATTCTCCTCAAAGAAAAACAAAAGACAGATGGCTGTTGCGCTTAGAGGAATAGAAGAACTACAGAAACATGTAAATGCTCTTCTTGTAGTTGAGAATGATGCTATTTTAAAACTATTTCCCAGCGGAGGAAACTACTCAAAAGCAATGCGGGCCACAGATATTGTGCTTATGAATGCTATACGCGGAATATTAGGCATAATAACAAATACAGGTGAACAGAACGCCGATTTCCGTGATATTCTGAATATCATGAAGGAAGCCGGCAGAGATGTTATAATCGGCGTTGGAAGCGCCACCGGCAAAGACAGATACCGCAAGGCCCTGGAACTGGCCCTCAATTCCCCTCTGCTCTGTGGCAGGACAATAAACGGCGCCAAAGGAGTTATCGTCAATTTCCGCTCTTCAAAAGAGGATTCGGATCTTGACGGGCACAGGTATGTCCGGGAAACACTATGCGAAATGGCTGACCCGGACGCAACCTACAAAGACTGCACAACCGAAGATAACAATCACAAAGGCATGCTTGTAATCACGGTTATCGCTACAGATTTTGTAGATGAACGCGGTAATTTGGTAACCTATATGAAGAGAGCTGTTGCTGCATATGGTGTAAAACCAGCAAAGCGTGTTTCAACATCTGGTACGACGCAGAATGATGAAAACGTACCAGGAGAATCTTCCGTAATAGAACCGGATTTCGGTATTCCGACATTCATACGGAAGAAGCAGAAATAAAACTATCCGTTTTATAGAGCAGGCAGTTTTGTATTTCTGCTGCAGGAATCATCAGTCAGGAGAAAAAAGATGGCAATAACACTGAACGTTCTGCTTAAAGTAATGGTGCAGAACAAAGCCTCGGACCTTCATATCCGTGGCAATTCATTGGTTTTTTTACGTATAAACGGAAATATCACTCCCATAAATGGCTCGGAAATGAGTGAGGCTCAGGTCGAGGAAATGATAAAGCCTCTTTTTAATGAACGCCTGCAGAAAATTTACGATGAGCATCATGAAGTTGACTTCTCGCATGATGGAGGAGAACTGGGGCGTTTCCGTTTCAACATTTTCCGGCATAAAGAAAAGACAGGCGTCACAGTACGCCATATTCCGCTACAGATTCCAACGCTGGAACAGCTGAGAATGCCTATTGAATCCATAAAAAAACTTCTTGAGAATGAACGCGGAATCATTCTTGTTACCGGAATAACAGGCTCTGGAAAAAGCTCCACACTGGCTGCAATGATAGATTATATAAACCAGCGAAAAAGCCTGCATATAATCACTATTGAAGACCCTATTGAGTTCACTTTCAAGGAAAAACGTTCCATAATCAGCCAGCGCGAAATAGGAACAGACACAAATAACTTTATTGACGCGCTGCGCGCCTCGCTCCGACAGGACCCTGATATAATCCTGGTAGGCGAAATGCGCGACCTCGAAACAGTTTCCGCAGCGATAACAGCAGCAGAAACAGGACATCTGGTGTTCGGCACACTTCATACTCTTAATGCCGTACAGACTGTTTCGCGCGTGATTGATATGTTCCCGCCACATCAGCAGAACCAGATACGCCTTCAGCTTTCCGAAAGTCTCAAGGGAGTCATTTCACAGCGTCTGCTGCCATGCCTTAAAGGTGGCCGTGTACCGGCTGTTGAAATACTTAATGTTACTCCAAATATAAAGAAACTGATAGAAGAAAGCAATTCCTCCGGAATTGTGGAAGCCATAGAAAAAGGTTCCTACTACGGTATGCAGTCCTTTAATCAGTCACTGATAACACTGTACAATGAAGGCATGGCTGATATGGAGCAGGTTCTTGCAGCTGCCACAAATCCTGACGACGTGCGTCTTGCAATACGTGGAATCACGCAAAGCAATGAATAACAGCCGCAGAGCAGTTTTTTCATAGGAGAAATATAATGTTTGCCGAAGGTTACATTGGAATAGCCGGCATAATAGGCGTAGGTAAATCAACGCTTACAATGCAGCTTGCGAAAGCGCTTAACTTTGAGCCAGTTCTGGAAGAAGTTGGCGGAAACCCATATCTTGAAAAATATTATGCTGACATGAAGAAATATGGCACAATAATGCAGGTATGGCTGCTTAATCACCGTTTCCGCCAGCACAGGGAATTTGTGTCGCGCATAAGCCTTGGAAAAATACGAGGCGTGGTGCAGGACCGAACAATATGGGAGGACACCATTTTCGCGCGTATGCTCAATCAGCAGGCGGATCAGGTAATATCAGACCTTGATTACAATACATACCTTGATTTGTTCGATAATATGGTACTACGGGAAATGGTATTTCCACAGCTGCTTATATTTCTCGACTGCAGTGTAAAAACCGCCATGCAGCGTATATCAGCGCGCGGACGTAAAATGGAAAACGCCATTCCTGAAGAATATCTGCGCAACCTGCAGCAGAATTATTATCAGTTTATAGACGAAATGGAAAGCGCAGGTGTACGCATACTGCGCCTTAACTGGGAAACATTCCATCCTATAGACGAAGTAGTTAAACTGGTTCATCAATATTCCCTGCGCCCAACAAGTTTTACAAAATGGGTGCGTCCTCTTAGAAAAATGGGAATGGAAAACGAGGCAAATATTCCAAAACCGGTGAAATAAACATGAGAAAAAACGGAATAGTCATCGCTCTGGACGGACCTGCCGGGGTCGGCAAATCTACTGTGGGCAAACGTATAGCCTCGGAGGTTAACTATAAATTTGTCAGTACAGGTAAAATGTACCGCGCACTTGCCTGGAAGGCTTTGCAGACTGGAACTGCGCTGAATGACGAACAGGCTTTGCTATCCCTCGCGGATTCAGTTTCCTGGACTTTTCCACGGGGGGAAGGCCCTGAAGCGGATGTGGCCCTGGATGGGAAAGTTCTCCGTGGAGAACTGATAACTGAAGAAGTAAGCAGGGCCTCTTCCGCAGTAGCTGTTCTTCCCGGAGTACGCTCACTAATGAAAACAATGCAGCAGAAAGCGGGAGCCGACGGCGGAGTTGTCATGGAAGGGCGTGATATAGGCACAAATATATTCCCGGACGCGGAACTAAAGATTTTTCTGGATGCTTCAGCAGAGGCCAGAGCCTCACGCCGCGTCGGACAGCTCAAGGCACAGGGATTAGAAGCCGACTACAATGAAATTCTTGCCTTTATAAAAAAACGTGATTATCAGGACTCAACACGGAAAATAAATCCATTAAAAAAAGCTGATGATGCCGTATATCTGGACTCCACAAACCTGAGCCAGGACCAGGTTGTGGAAAGAATAATCCTCCTTTTCAGAAAGGCAGCCGGGAGATAGAAAAAGTGAAACATCATCCAATTGTGGCTGCGCTTCTTTTAGGCTGGTTCCGTCTGCATATGCGGATATTTCACCGCATTCAGGTGGAGGGACTTGAAAATATTCCGGAAACAGGGCCGCTCATAATTGCATGTAATCACATTTCAAACGCGGATCCTCCCGCTCTATGCGGTTTTACAGCCCTTAAACGGGATATAAATATCCTGGCAAAAAAGGAACTTTTTAAAATACCGGTTATGGGAACTCTCCTGCGCATGGGCGGTGCCATACCGCTCGAACGCTCACGCCCTGGCGGTGATTTAAGCGCCTTGAGAGACGCTTTCACTGTACTGAAGGAAAAACGCTGCCTTATTATATTCCCGGAAGGAACCCGTTCAAAGACGGGGAAAAGGCTCAAGGCCAAGACGGGAGTAGCACTTTTTGCCCATAAAACAGGAGCGCCGGTTTTAAGTGCCAGAATATTTAACAGCAATAACTGGCCAAAATTAGGTAAAATAATATTAAAGTACGGAAAACTCCGGCATTTTGAACCTGAAGAAGGTCAGGATGTCCGTGAAGCATATGCTGAGTTTTCTGAAAAAGTCATGGATGACATTTTTGAAATAAAATAGTCAGACATCAAGGAGCTGCACCCGAAATGCAAGTTAACGAAGAAGAACTTCAACAGCCCGGACAGAATCCGGAAACAGAAAAACAGGAACAGCCTGTCGTCGAGGCTGTCGACAATACACAGGCAGTGGAACAGCCTTCCGTCAAGGAAGAAGCAAAACCTGAAACAGCCGAAGAATCCGTGGAGAATCTTTCCATGGACCAGATTCTCGAAGCTGAATCTGCCCTGGTAAAGAAAATAAATGCCAGAGAGATGGTATCACTTAAAGTAGTTCAGGTTACTGAAGACAGTGTATATGTCAATATCGGCGAGAAAAAGGAAGCGGTAATTCCGCTCAGTGAGTTTGAAAATGAGAAAACTCCTGAACCGGGCGATGAAGTTACTGCTATATTTGAAAGAAAGAGCCGGGAAGGGACAATTATGTCGCACCGCCGTGCCCGTGAACGTGTGGCTTATGCCTCCGTCCAGAAACTCTTTGAGGCCGGTTCCCGTGTAAAAGGAAAAATTACCGACATAATCAAAGGTGGATATCTTGTTGACCTTAACGGACTCCGCGCTTTCATGCCTTTATCCCTTTCGGAATTAGGAGGCGCTCACAAGCATTATCTGCCAACAGGTGCCAAAGTAAAGGTATATATAACTGATTTCAGTGAAAAAGACAAGAAAGTTATTGTCTCACGTCGCAAAGTTCTCGAAGAAGATGAGAAAGCAAGGAAAGAAAAGACTCTTTCTGAAATTTCAGAAGGTGCTATTGTCCGTGGCGTAGTTTCCAGAACCACAGAAGATTCAGTTCTTGTACGCTTTCAGGGTATAGATGGTATTGTCAGACTTGAAGACATATCCTGGAAAGATCCAAAAGAAGCACTTCAGAAATACGATCGCGGAGTGCGTGTACGCTGCAAAATTCTTGCCATTGACAGAGAAAAAGAATTGATCACATTCGGATTCAAGCAGATAATGCCAAATCCGGCTATAATGCTCAGACGCAAATTTCCTCCCCGTTCACGCGTAAAAGCCAAAATCACGGCTGTAAGCGAGGCAGGAGCTGATGCAAAGATTAATGACACGGTTGATGCTTTTATCATGACTGAAGATTATGGTGCTGACGGTGCACCTTCAGCCGGTGATGAGGTAAATGCCGTTGTTGTGGGCATAAACAAAGACGAATTCAAAGTCAAACTTTCCATACGCAGAAATGAAGAACAGGAAGACCGGAAAAAATTCCAGGCTTATTTCAAGGAAGGACCTCATTTCACGCTGGGACAGATACTTAATGACAAGGATAAATAATGGACATTGATAAATGTCTGAAAAAATATAAAATTTTTTTCACTCAGTTTATCTCTGCACATAATCTATCCGTAATTACAGTTTCGGGTCTGGCTTCTGTTCTATTAATGGCCATCATAATCGGAAGGGCTTGCAAAAGCTCTTCTGATTATGATTATTTTCCCAGAAAACAGACAGAATTCCTGCCGGCAGCCAGAATTGACAAACGACTGAAAAAACTGGAAAAGCTATATAGCGCTGACAAAGACAATCTGTCTCTGCTTTTTGAAATATCTCTTTTGAAATTTCAAAAAGGAGAATCATTTTACCCTGAATCCATTGTCGCCATGGAAAAAGCAAGAAATGGCGGATATATGGATGCCAGGATTTTTTATTATCTTGGTTATATGTATCAGCATAGCGGGCTTGAGAATTATGCAGAAACAGAATACCGCCGTTTTCTATATAACCACCCTGATGACTATGATGCCCGTATGCTGTTGGGACGTTCATTATATTCTCAGAAAAAATACACTGAAGCAGCAGAAATATACAGTTCATTACTTAAATCCGGAAAAGATGATATCG
>CACZRG010000028.1 GCA_902783485.1 uncultured Elusimicrobium sp. | reverse complement strand
TTTAAGTTTTATGACATCGCTTACCTGCATGCCGCCGTATCTGCGTTTCCATATGTAAAACGTGTTTTCGGATATTCCATTGTTACGACACACTTCCCCGACTGTTTTGCCTTCAACGTGTTCCTGCAGTATCTTCACTATCTGTTCTTCCGTGAATCTTTTTCTCATTTCCGGTATCCTCCATGCCAGGTCCGGAAACCTAATGTTCTATATGGTACTATTTTCGGGGGTTAGACCAATGCGGTTTTGAAGGCGGCTCCCATTTGCCTATTTTTATCTGCCTGCCGCGTTAAGGAAATCTGTCCTGGCCTGGAAATACTTGTTTCGGGTCTCCTCTAAATTATCTGATTCATTATGTTCTTCTGCCAAGGCTTGCAGATAATCTGCCATGGTTACAGTGCCGTTGTTGTATCCGTCTTCCAGTTCGGCACGGTTTGCCTGGGCCATTTCAAGGCCTATTTCCGCCATGCGGAACTCATCGTAAGCGGTTTCCAGCGATGTCAGCTTGTTTTCCAAATCAAGCAGAAGATACTTGTCAAGGTCGGAGAGTTTCTTTTTTGCGGCATCTTCCTTATATTTAAGCTCCTTTACCGTATGGGAAGCCTCCCACCATCCGCTCAAAGGCACTGCCATTGCCGCATAAACGATAGAATCATTGTAATATCCCGCACTTTCGGAAAACTTGTTTTCTATATAACTGTCAGAGCGGTATACTGCCGCGCCGGCTATAAGTTTAGGCAAATATTCTCCCTTTTTTATTTTTTTCATCAGCCCGGCGGCCTGCACATTCATGACAAGCAGCTTGTACTCAGGCCTTTCAGGCACACGTTCCTGTAGCGCGTCAATGGAATAATCCGGCTTCTGCGGAAGCTCATCATTGTATGACAATGTAAAATCATCTTCGGGGCTTATTCCCGCATATACTTTCATTTCGCGTTTCGCTATGGCAGTTAGTTTCCTAAGCTGCTCCTTCCTGACGGAAACTTCTTTCTTTTTGAGCTGAACCCTAAGATAATCGGTCTTGGAGCATAATCCGTTTTTCAAAGCCTGCGACACCATTGAATCCAGTGAGTCAAGCAGCTTTTCAAAGGCAATCACGGTTTCCATTTTTCTTTCAAGCAGCTGAACCAGACGGAATTTCTTTTCTGATTCAAGAGAAACTTCATTTTCCTTCATTTTAAGCTGCTGATATGCGGCATCTTCTCCTATTTTGGCCAGCTTGTTGCCGTTTACAATTCTTCTGCCCATATACAAGGGCTGCACGGCTGTAGCAAACCATAATATTCCGCCATTATGCTCATGTTCAAATAAATTGGTTATGTTCATTCCCTGCAGTGATATATCCAAAGTTCCCGGGATGATATTTGTGTCGCCGAATATTCCGCCCATGACTGCCTGCGGAAAATATTTTGTGAAGGCCATTTTCCTGGTTTCCTTTGCCGCAAGGTACAGATAGCGCATTTCCTGTGCCTCATGATTGTTATTGACCGCGTTTTTGCGGTATTCCTCCAATGTCAGGGCAGGAATGGCATTTTTGGAATCTGTCTCGGTAGGCACTGCCTGAATGGCCGCATTAGATTCCGTAATCTCTATCTGTGTAGCCGGGATCTCGCTGACAGCGTTGTCTTCGGCATAAGCCGTGGGGACAATGAAAACCGTTGAAACAGCCGTAGCCGCTAGCATTATATACTGTAAAAATCCTACCATTCTTTTCATTTTTATTGAGATACCAATTATATCGTTATGTTTCATTCCTGACAAGGTGAAAAATATCAGTTTCAATTTCATCTTGAAAAAAGCGTCGTACTTAACCTGTTTTCAGGACCTTGCCGACTCTCTTTTTGTCATAATTGTTTGAAAATTTTGCAAAATCATGATTTTACCCGATCTCATAAATACATAAAAAGGCACTTTTTTCATGTTTCCAAAATCTATTTTGCAAACCTCCAATACGCCGCTGGCAGAACGTAGAGCGTAAGCACTGTCGCACTGATCAGGCCGAAGCATATCACCGTTCCGAGCGGCCCCCATAATGAGGATCCGGAGGTTATCAGCGGTATTACTCCGACGGCGGCTGCACTTGCGGTAAGGAATATTGGCCTCATTCTGCGTTTTCCTGCCGCTATGGACGCTTCCTTCAATGACATTCCCTTTGCCTGCAGTTCCTGAGCATAGCTTATCATTATTACTCCGTTCCTTACGACTATGCCGAACAGCCCTATAAAGCCGATGAACGATGTCATGCCGAAAGGATAGCCCAGCATGGCAAGGCCTGCTGATCCGCCTATAAGGCTAAGCGGCATTGT
>CACZRG010000027.1 GCA_902783485.1 uncultured Elusimicrobium sp. | reverse complement strand
GAAAAAGCTACAGGGAACTTATAACCTTCGTGAAGGACCGCGCCGGGCATGACCGCCGCTATGCCATAGACGCAACGAAAATAGAAACGGAACTTGGCTGGAAGGCTGAAGAGAATTTTGAAACCGGCATAAGAAAAACCGTAGAGTGGTATATGAAAAACAGATTCTGACGGACTATAGTGGCAGACAGGCCATTAAACACTATCAGACGAATACAGAGCCCGGCAGGAATTCCAGTAAAAAAAGAAACAGCAGTTATCTTATCTGATAACTGCTGTTTTTATTAAGCAGCCTTACGGCGCTGCCTATATGACTATCTGTTTACAGGAAGAAATATATATCCGTAACGAAATTGTAATCCTTGTCTATAAAATGCACAGGCTTTTCCAGTCTGCGGGTTTTAAGGTTCACAAATCTCAATCCCTTTTCCTTAAGGAATTTTTTATATTTCTCTATGGATTCCTGCATATCCTTCTCGTCAATGCCAAGTTTCCATTTGTAGTTCATGCGCGGGCCTATGTGGAAAACCTGCTCACCACGGTCCACCCGTATTATATTCAGGTGATCGGCCACAACAGGAAGTTCATCCTCATAACCCAGATTGAGCTGACGCACTGCAATTTCCCTGTCCTCGTTCTCATTATACTGCGTGAGATAGTAATACCTGAACGTGGGGCGGAAAATATCCGTATCAAGATTAAGCATGGCTACGGTTTCAAGGCCGGCTTTGCCGAGAGCATCGTAAACCTGTATTTTAGCAAGATTTATGCTTTCCGGATTTTTGGCATCATAATCCATTGAATCAGCTATGAAATCACGTATAACAAGATTTTTATCCGAGGAATACTCTATATATCCGAATTTTATTTTCTCATCATATTTGATTTTTACGGCTTTAAGTCCGTTTTTCTCCAGAACAGGAAGCCATTTTTCAGTAAATGCTGCGAATTCCTCTTTTGTTCTGGCTGTTGAGGAAATACTATGTCCTTTCGCCGCAGGCATGAGATGAAGTGTTTCGTTTTTTATATCAAAAACAAGGGCACTGCCCGGCACAAACACGGGTGCCGTGGCCGCTGTGGTTACGACCGGTTCCGCCTGTGCGGCTTTCAGATCCTTAAGTTTATATTCATTCAGTTCCATTGCCGACACTGTTCCGGCGATGAACATAAACGAGAAAAAGGCTGAGAACGCAATTTTTTTATTGTTCACAATATTCTCCTTTTACTGCAAAGCAGCATATGCCGCTTGTAATATAATTATAACATAATAATAAAAAAAGTAAAGAGATTTTACAGGCAAAGAAAGGACTGCGGTATTACAGATATACCGGAATCATTTCATTATATTTTCCCCGTATTCTTTTCTGTCAAGAAAAGGCGCCATATCCTCTGGCGGTGCGGATATGATTGTACCATCAGGCAATATGCGCGATGCTGCCTTCGGGCTGAACTGATAATTACGCTCAACTTCCACTTCACAAAGAACCGGGCCTTTACAGCCAATAACAGCATTAATCTGTTCTTCCATATTGCCATGTTTACTGATACGGAATGCTTTTATTCCGAAAGCCCTGGCAATGGCCGTAAAATCAGGGAATGACACTCCGCTGCTATTTCCGCAGCCGGTCATGCGGCCTTCAAAAAAATTATTCTGTGTCTGGCTTATTGATGAATAACCGCCATTGTTTATTACAAAAATTTTAACCGGCAGCTGATGATGAACCACTGTCTGCAGTTCCTGCAGATTCATCATTATGGAACCGTCACCGGCAAGACATATTGTAACAGCACCGTGCCGCGCGAAACATGCACCTTCCGCCGCGGGCAGGTCATAGCCCATGGAAGCAATGCCGCTGTTCCAGAAAATGCGGCAGCCTGTTTTAACCTCTGCGGCCTGATATGCGCAGACACATGCGGAGCCGTTACCGCATACCATTACACTGCCTGCCGGCTGCAGCCGTGACAGCGTATTAACGAAATCATAAACATTTATGCGGTCTTTCATGCTGTGATATTCCAGCGTATTTTCAAATGAATATTTACGCAATAGTTTTCTGCAGAATTCCGGCCATTCAGGTTTACGGCAGCCGCATCCGGCATTTATTTCTGCCATGGCTGCAGTAAATGCCGGGAAAAAATCCTTAAGGTCCGCCTCTACGGGCATATCAGGTATTACGAAAGGCTTGCGGAGTTCCGCAGAATCCACATCCACTACTATTTTAAACGCCCGTTCTGCAAATTTCTCCCAGGCGTATCCTGTCTGCCTTATATTGTTTCTTGTTCCAAGAAAAAGTATAACATCGGCATTATTCAGCGTGAAATTGCCAGCGCGCTGGCCAACCGTGCCTATGCGGCCACAGAAATTTCTGTGCGAGGACGGCAGTATATCCATGCCATTGAATGTCGTTACAACCGGAATATCGCAGGTTTCAAGAAATTCAAGGAAAACATTCTGCTGCCCGGCCAGTCTTATTCCGTGCCCGGCAACAATAAGCGGCCTGTCCGCGCCGTTTATCATACGGGCTGCTTCCTTCGCAGCAGCCGCCACGCGCGCAGAAGCAGATAAATTCCCGGACAGGCATTCCGGCGTGTCTGACAGAAATACATGAGCCGTTTTTTCAGGTATGAATTCCCGCATTTTATCAGCATCCAAGCAGGCGGACTGAACATCAAGCGGAATATCCAGCCATACCGGGCCGGGCCTGCCGTTATGTGCCTCAAAAACAGCCCTGTCCAGATGATACTTTATATCCTCCGGCCTGTTAACAGATACGGCATATTTCGTAAGCGGTTTTACTATGCTGATTATATCTGTTTCCTGATCCCCCGCCTGACGCAGATTTTTTATGCCTGCGCCACGGCAGTAATCAAGCGTTGTGCGGTATTTAACCTGGCCGGATATATAAACCACCGGAATACTGTCAGTACACTGGCCGGCCAGACCGGAAAGGCAGTTCAGCCCGCCGGGGCCGGTTGTAATATTTACAGCAGCCGTTCTGCCGGAAGCACGGAAATAACCTTCCGCAGCCATGGCGCAGGCCTGCTCGTGATGACAGCATATATAATGCATATATCTGCCGAAACTGTCATTCAGGTGCATGGCGCCGCCGCCAGTCACCATAAAAACATCATCAATGCCGTGAAATTCCCTAAGTCTGCGGGCTATGAAATCACTTACTTTTACAGACAAAGTATTTCCCCGGCGCTTTCTATTACATGAACAGCTTTCTTTCTCATTTCAGCTGCTCCTTCAGCAGTGGCATATCCCCACATCGCGGCTGCGGTGTCAATACCGTTTGCCAGACCTGCGTTTATATCACTCATTGTATCGCCAATCATAAGTGTTTCTTCTTTTTGCAGGTTATGTCCGCTTATGGCTGCCGCTATCATTTCCGCCTTGCTCATGCGCACAGCGCCACTGTTTACCGTATACACGCCGTTGAAAAAATCTATATTCAGTTCCTTAAGCAGACGGTTAACCGGAATCAGCGGTTTGTTTGTTGCAATAAATATTTTCGCCCCCCGTCCGCGTAATTCCTCAAGCGTTTTCATCATTCCGGGATACAGTTTTGTAAGCCCGGTTGTGGAGCAGTCATAAATCTCCCTGAATGCTCTGACAACATTCTGTTTCATTTCATCAGGAACAGACGGACGGAGCTGCTGGATTATTGTTTCAAGCGGCGGGCCTAAAAGAGTATCCTTTACCTCGGAGGCTTCCAGCGGACATCCTGCCTTGGCAAAGGCTTTTTTAAAGCATTCAAGAACTTCAGGCGCCGTATGCGCCAGTGTTCCGTCAAAATCAAAAATATAGTTTTTATATACGCTCATTTAAAGGATATACCACGGCCAGGCATATCAGCTGCGGCCGGCCTCGTCTATAAGTTTTCTGTATCTTCTTTCCAGCATTTCCATGCGCTGTGCATCTTCCTCAAAAATGGTATGGTACAGGCTTCTTTTGTTTTCAAGCCACATAAGCTCAAAACCAACTGCCTTGAGTATGCCTTTTTCCGGATGAGGATCCGCGCACATGCCAGTGGCATCAAAGATGATTTTTCTGGTTTCAAAACGCGTAAGATAGGGAAGACGGCGGAAAAAAGGCATTGAGTACACGGATACACCGCCACCTATTACAAAATCCCTGCCAGCGGCTTTCATAGCCTCCGAAAGTTTAAGGGCATAAGAGAAAATCTCCTCTGTATTTATTTCTTCCCTTGTATATCCGAGGGAGCGGCACAGATCCACGCGGCCCAGAACAATTCCGTCAATATATTTAAAATCCTCCGCTGCTGTAATTGCTTCAAGATTCTGAAAACCTGTTACAGTCTCAAGATTTATCAGAAACTTCATATTTTCCCTTTCTTCGCCGGAAAACACGAATTTGACAGCATTTACATATTTTTTCATGGCGTATGGAGTTTCTATCATTGGGGCGACTATTGTTCCTGTGCCTATAAGCCGCGCGTCATACATATCCTTTACCGCTTCGCAGCCGCCTATTTTTATTGTAAGTTCAAGCCCCGCTTTTGTAACAACTTCTTTAAGACGCATGGCTTCTTCAAGCCTTGTGCCCTCGGCTTCAAACTCTGCCTTGACGCCCAGAACATGATGATTGTGCCTTAGATCAAGCAGTGAATCAACCATTTTCTTTTCAAGAGTATTCATATCGTATATGCTGAAATCAGAACAGATAATCTTTCAGACGCCCATTGCGCGGGAAAGTAACAGCCATGGAAGACGGGTACGGATTTGTGGGAGCAAAATCATTTATCATTACGCGCATGGCATGATTTACGCCCATTATAATTGCATGGGGATGTATATCCTGCGCGCTTAGCATTTCCTCAAGAGCACTGCGGCATTCCTCAGTACGGCTTGTACATATGATTATCTGAGCTCCTTTGCTCTGAAGCTGCCGCAGAACCTCAAAATTCTCAGACAGAATCTCTTTGTTGTTATACCAGTTTACCTTTCCATACTTGCCGCAGTTCTTAACAAGCACACCATCGACATCTATAAAATAACTGCGGAATCTGCCCTGAACCTTGCGCCATTCTGACAGTGTTCCCCAGTCCTCGTATTCTTCTGCCATGCGGCATAAAAAACGTGTGCCTCCGGCTATCATATGCGATATTATATCGGAAATGTACATTTCCCTGCCGGTTTTCCGTGGAGATTTCAGCATTTCAGCATAGGCTTTCTCAAACACTTCAGCACTCTCAAAGGAATACACTCCTATGCCTATTATATCCGAAACCACCTTTTTTTCCACTATATCCAGAAGATAATTATTTTCATCTGTTTTCAGAAAACTTTTTTCTGCCACACGGGAAATTTCAGGATGTGAGTTAAGGCTTACTCCGGCTACGGAGTTTTCCGGGCCTTCCGCAAGATCAATACAGACATAATTGTCAGAATCCTTTACAGTAAACGGTCCGGAAACCCTCATTTTTTTAAGTGTAAGCGACACTGTCTCACAGGCGGATGATGTAAAACCGTCAAGCATACAGAAAGAAATTTTTGGATTATCTCTGAAAACCTGGGAAAGCATAAGCCCTGCATCGTATTCTTCGTCATGGGGCCTGACGTAAGTTATTATTATCCTGCCGAATTTATCAAGCGGCAGGCCCTCTATGGCCTTTGCCACCATAAGTTTTCCGTCCGGATGCGTAAGAAGCCATTTGGGCCTCAGGCCTTCAAAACGTGATGATTTTCCAGCACATGGAACAATCAGTGTTTTCATATTTATGCTCCTGCTTCTATCTGTTAATACGTTCAAGCATTCCGGTTGTGGAATATCCTTCCACCCTTGGGAGCGTAAGCGCCCTGCCACCATAGCTTTCCGCAAGACGTCCTTCCGGCCATTTATCAAGCGTATACCCTTCCTTGGCCACAATATCCGGCCTGAGAGCCTCCACTATACCCAAAGGAGTATCTTCATCAAATATTATCACATAATCTATGTATTCCAGGGAGGCCAGGAGCAGAGAGCGTGTTTTTTCATCCTGCAGCGGTCTGGAAGGACCTTTGTGTCGGCGTACAGAATTATCAGAATTTACAGCAACAAAAAGCACATCACACGCTTCCCTGGCCTTTATAAAAGAACTTAAATGCCCAAGGTGGCAGCAGTCGAAACATCCGTTGGTAAATCCTATTATCCTGCGTTGTTTTTCCCCACGTATTCTGCTGACTATCTTTTCTGCCTCTTTCAGAGTGACTATTTTTCTTTCCGGCATTATGTTCTTTGCCGGAAACGCAGGTTCCATGACTGATGTTTTCGCCCTGTGGGATTCTTCCGCCAGGGATTTTTTCAGTTCTTCCGCGGTCACTGTGGCCGTACCCAGCTTCGCCACGACTATGCCGGAAGCGGCATTGGCAAGGCGTACGGCATCCGCCTCCGGGATTCCCGCACCGAGAGCGGCTCCCAGAGTGGCCAGTGATGTATCTCCCGCTCCGGACACATCGAAAACCTCACGTGCGGCAGTGGGAATCTGAATGGCATTATCAGGATTGTCCGCCGGTATGAACATCATGCCATGCTCACTGAGTGTAACAATTATATTTTCAATCCCATATTTATCAAACAGTTTCACCGCACCGGAAATTATATCCTTCCGGAAATCCGGAGATTCCGGGTCATATTTTCGGCCTGTAGCCTCGCTGAACTCTTTGAGATTAGGCTTTACCAGCGTTGCTCCGGAATATTTTGTGTAATCGGAACCCTTGGGATCCACAATTACCTTTTTGCCTGCGCCACGGCATATTTCAATAACCATAGGACATACGGACGGATTTACAAGCCCTTTATTATAGTCAGATACCAATACTATATCTGCCATGGATATTGCTTTTTCAAGTATGCTGCGGAATCTCGGCAGCAAAGCCTCATCAAAAGGCATAGGCTCTTCCTGATCCGCACGCAGAAGATGATTATTATTCGCTATATATCTGGTTTTTATTATCGTCGGATAATTTTTGAGTTTGAGCAGATGGCTGTGCGCTCCGGTCTTTCTCAGCATGGAAGAAAGTATTTCTCCGTTTATATCATCACCTATAATGCCGGTAAAAACCGTATGACAGCCGAGCGCCACAAGATTGGCGACCACATTTCCGGCGCCACCCAGCATCTGTTTTTCCCTTTTGAACCTGAATACCGGAACCGGAGCTTCAGGAGATATTCTTTCCACCTTGCCGTATTCAAAACGGTCAAGCATTATATCACCTATCACAAGAACTTTTGTTCCATGAAAACTGTCGATATATTTTTCAAAATCCATAAAAACTCCGCTTCACGTAGATTATAATTAATATTATATAAAACGCAGCATTTCCATGTTAAAAACACACTGCGGAGCAGAAGACGGATTAAGACAATGCTTATGTCGGGATATGTGAGAAATATTATTTATTCCGTGATTCCGTCAGTGGACTCTTTTCCGGTACTTTCATTTTCCTGAACACCGGTTATTTCCGGTATGGCTGTATTTTCAGGAAGTTCCGCTGACGCATAAGTTTCCGCAGCAACGGCACCGGTATCCTCTCCGTCCTCACCTGCGGCTTTCTGCTGCTGGAACTGCATTTCGTAAAGCTGACGGTACTGGCCATTTTCAATAGCCATAAGTTCATCATGTGTTCCCAGTTCCGCAAGTTCACCTTCGTTAAGCACGGCTATGCGGTCAGCATTCTTTATTGTTGACAGCCTGTGCGCTATAACGATAACCGTGCGGTTCTTCATAAGATTGTCAAGCGCCTTCTGTACTATGCCTTCGGATTTATTATCAAGAGCGCTGGTGGCCTCGTCCAAAACAACTATCGGGGCATTTTTTATCATGGCACGGGCTATGGCTACACGCTGCCGCTGCCCGCCGGAAAGGCTTTTGCCTCCTTCTGCTATAGGAGTATCAAGGCCCTGTGGCAGATCAGCTGCAAGTTCCTCAAGATGGGCAGATTCCACAGCCAGCCGTAAATCTTCCTCCGTAGCGGAAGGATTTCCCATCATTATATTTTCGCGTATTGTTCCGGAAAACAGAAAATTATCCTGGAATACCATGGATATATTTGCCCGGAGGCTTTTCAGGGTATAGCTTCTTATGTCCCTGCCATCAAAAAGAATATTTCCCGAAACAACATCATAAAAGCGTGGAAGCAGATTGGCTACGGTTGATTTTCCCCCGCCGGAATTGCCAACGAGAGCAAGCATTTCGTTCTTTTTTATGGAAAGATTCAGATGTCTGAGCACCGGAACATCCGGTCTGTAACTGAAAGAGACATCCTGAAACTCTATGCCCTGTTTAAGCCCGTCCATTTCCACGGCCTCAGGAATATCGGTTATTTCCGGCTTTATATCAAAAAGCTCAAACACACGTCCGGCGGCTGCGAGAACATTCTGCAGATTGGTAAGCGTTGTTCCTATGGTCTTTACCGGCTTGTAAAGCAGCAGCAGTGAAGTTACGAACGAAGAGAAACCGCCTACGCTCATTTTTCCGGCGCCGATAAGGCTTGTTCCGTATCCCAAAACTATTGCTATGCCTACCGAGGCTATAAGATACATAAGCGGGGACATCCAGGCCGCGCGTTTAACAAGAGACATATTATTGTTAAACGCATCATGCACCTGCTGACGGAAAATATCCCGGCGCTGCTGCTCAAGGCCGTAAGAACGCATTATGCGGTTACCGCTTGTGGTCTCATGGAAATTAGTGACTATGCTGCTGCCTATTACCATATTCCTGTTTGATGTTTTCTTAACACGCTTCCGTATAAGATATACAGGAATGAAAGCCAAAGCCAGCACTGTTATTCCAACCAGAGCGAGCCGCCAGGAATTGTAAAGCAGAACAAAAACAAGGCTTACGGCGCCGAAAGCACTTGTTATAAGTGTTTTAAGATTGCTTATAAGACTTGTGGAGGCTGCGTCCGCGTCGTTAAAATAGCGGAAGAAAATCGCTCCGGAATCATTATCATCAAATAATGCCGTATCCATTGATACGAGCCGGTTGAAAAGGGCTATTTTCACGCTGTTTGTCATCTTCTGACTTGTCCAGTCGGTAAGATATTCGTTAAGATAGCGCAGAACACCCTGCAATGCGGCAAAAACAACTACCGCAAGCGGAATGGCATAGGCCATTGCCGCAGCTGTAAGGGTTATATCGTTTCCCCATACCGTAAACGCCAGGTCCTTCTGATTTACAACATAATCAAGATAAGGCTTCAGCACAAAGGCAGTAACGCCTTCAAGCAGTCCGACAGGCACTGCCACAAGCACACCTAAAAACACACGGCCCAGAACAGGCTTCATATAAGGCCACATATTCTTTATAAGCCACAGCCATGTCCTTTTTGTTTTTGTTTCTGTTAATTTCATCTGCAATCCTTAAAATAGTTATTAAATATTTTTTACCATGTTTCAGATATTGATTCTCTCTTTCTCTATAACCGCAGGTCTTTTGCATACCTGTGTGAGAACGGCACCTAAATATTCACCTATTACTCCCAGGAAAAAAAGCTGCACGGAAGAGAAGAAGAAAAGAGCTATCAGAACCTGCACTGTTCCCGTAGGAAAATGATACCAGTGAGTAAGTTTGAATAAAAGGTACACTACCGCCATAAGAAAGCTGAGTACGGAAAGTATAAAACCGGCAAAAGCGGCCACGCGCAGCGGCACCTTTGAAAAACTTATTATTCCCAGCATGGCATTGTCATACAGCGTATAAAAATTATTTTTTGTTCTGCCATGACGACGCAGAGGCTGCTCAAAATCCACATAATCCCTTTTATATCCCAGATAGCATACCAGACCGCGTATATAAGGATACGGATCATTCATCTCACGTATTTTCTCTATGACTTTTCTGTCAAAAAGCCCAAAGCCCGTGCAGTTTTCGGCAAGCTCTGCATTGGTATCATTCAGAACAGAAAGAATACGGTAATATCCGCGTCTTATCCATGAAACAGGAAAGAATTCCTTTGTGGATTTTTTTCTCGCCAGTACAACAAGACTTCCTTTTTCCCATTTTTTTATCATTTCCGGGATAAGTTCCGGAGGATCCTGCTGGTCAGAGGCAAGATAAAGTACAGCATCGCCTTCCGCCTGCATCATGCCATAGTACGGCGATAGTATATGTCCGAAATTACGGGTATTGAATATTACCTGAAAACTCCTGTCTTCCGCTGCAAGCCTGCGAAGCACCCCGTCTGTTCCGTCAGTAGAAGCATTATCCACTACAAGCCAGGTGAATTCGTATCTGTCCCTGAAAGATGAAACTGTTTTCCTTATTCTCTCATAAAGCGGAATAATATTGTCTTTCTCGTTGAAAGCACTGGAAATAAGCGCGATTTTCTTTTTTCCTGTCATAATGTATACGCTGTATCTGTCCAGCTCCTTCACATAGTGTATTATTTATCCCGCAGAAGAAGATTTCTGTCTATCATCTGGATATTCTTTTCATACCAGGCATAAAGCTCCCGTATGGCTTTTTCTGCCGGCGTGAACTGTATTTCCGGCATTTCGGCACGCAGCAGCGAATTGTCTCCGGAATAGGAAAGCCCGTTTCCTTCCCTGGCAATTTTAAGTTCCGGCGCATGTCCGGTTTTTTCAAGACATATGCCGCAGATTATATCAGCAGCTTCCTTAAGTGAAAGCTCTTCGTCGGGGGTTACATTATAGAATTTGCCATGAGAAGGAGTATTCTCAATAAAATGCTCTATAACAGGCGCAAGGTCAGGAGCCCACAGATAGCTGAAGATCCTGTTCTGCCTCATGGTTACAGGCATACCACACAAAGCCTTGCATATTGCATTTGATATAAAACGTATTTCCCAGTCCTCGTACCTGCCAAATATGCCAAAGACATTCAGGTCATAAAAATTATCAAGGCCGGCTATGCGTCCATGCAGCGCATATTTATAAAGCGTGGTAAGATTTCCGCTTTCCGGCGGTTTCAGTTCAGATTCTTTTACGCGGCGGTTGTCCCTCGCTGTATCATACACTGCGCCGGAACCGATATTTATAAACCGGCCAAAACTGCTGCGGCATTCCGTCAGATTATCAAACATCGCCAAATTAGTTTCCAGAAATCCGTCAAGACTTCCGGCATTGCGGTGGCCCGGTTTTATTGCGGAATGAATAACAGCATCAAAGGAATTTTTCTGGAAATAAGCCTTAACGGCTTTCCTGTCCGCCAAATTAAGCTCAAAGCTTCTTGGAGCAGCTATTTCATATTTTTCAGAAAGAAAGCTTTCCCTAAGATTTTTTCCTACAAAACTATTGCCGCCTGTAAGCAGGATTTTCTTCTTCATGACATATACCTTTTAGAGCTTCATTCTCCTGAGACGCAGGGAATTCAGGGTTACGGACAATGTTCCAAGCACTGCGGCGGCAACGGCCCAGTATGGCTGAACAGTGATGCCGGTGAAAGGATAAAGCAGCCCGGCGGCAAGAGGCACAAGAATAATATTATAGGCCATAGACCACATAAGATTCTGGTTTATTATATGCCTTATACGCTTGAGAATAAGAATTGTATCAACGACAGACTGAAGATCGTTACGCATAAGCGTTACATCACTGGATTCAGCCGCAAGATCCGCTCCGGAACGAAGCGATATTCCTATATCCGCAGAGGAGAGAGCCGGAGCATCATTGAAGCCGTCGCCAACCATAACCGTATGCTTGCCAAGTGCCTTGTAACGGCGTACTATATTTCTTTTGTCATCAGGGAATACGCCTGAATGGGACACATCTATGCCAGCCTCACGTGCCACAGCCCTTACAGCCGGAGCCCTGTCTCCTGACGCCAGTACAGGCTCTATATTCATATTTCTGAGCAGTTTTACCACCGCAGCTGCGCCGGAGCGCAGTCTGGCCCCAAGTGTGGCATATCCCTTGAACACTCCGTTCTGGGCCAGCAGAAGCAGACTGTCAGGAGATGTTGAAAATTCCGTTCTGACACTATCCGGAACCGCTATATGTTCTGTTTCAAACCAGCGCAGGCTGCCAGCGGCGAGCTCTCCTGCGGCACATACAGCCTTAACTCCACGGCCGGGATAAGCGGTAAATGAAAGCACACCACGCGGATATATTTTCTTTTCCTCCGCTGCTCTTCTCACCGCAAGCGCAAAAGGATGCTCTGATTTATTTTCAGCCAGAGCCATAAGTTCAAGGAATTCCTGTTCCGTACAGCCGGACGGGTGAACAGACTTAAGATTTAATGTTCCGTCAGTAAGTGTACCTGTTTTATCAAAAATAACGGTATTTACTGTTTTTACTGTATCCAGAATATCCGTATT
>CACZRG010000026.1 GCA_902783485.1 uncultured Elusimicrobium sp. | reverse complement strand
TCCCTTTTCGCCATAACTGCGCTGCCCTATAATGTGCAGACGCGTATCTGCCGTGGTAACACTCAGCGGACGTGAGCCATAGAAACTACCAAAAATATCAGGAACCTTCCACTCTGTGAGAGCGAGTACGCCTTCGTCAACGGCTGAAAGAGTGACCTCGGCCGGAACCGGCTGTCCCTTCTCATCTTTTGTCTGAACAGTTACCTTTACGGTATCTCCCGGCCTGTACTCCTCTTTATCCGTTTTCACTGTTATATCTATTCCCCGGTTTTCAGGCTTTACTGTAAAGTGCGCATAACCAAAACGGCCCTGCGGCTTGCCTAAATCCGAACATTCGGAACCTTTGCACAAAGGCTCCGCTGTACGGCCCTGCACAAGAACAACACTTACATACGCATTGGGAATAAAACTGTCTTTTACAGGTATTTCTATCACAGAAGCGCCATCATTTATCTTCTGTATGAAATGCTCAAGAACACCTTCCCGTTCAACGGTAACAAGTGCGCTAACATCCTTCCATGGCGATTTAACAAAAATTTTAGCGGTTTCGCCTACTTTATAATTGTCTTTTTCAGCAGTTACCTCAAGTATATCGTTATCTTCCCTGTTCCACCATGCATCACCGCCACCCTGCACATAAAATTCAGAAGTGATTTCGCAGGGTCGGTTCTTTGCATCCTTACCGCTGAAACGGAAGAAATATGACCCTCCTTCCCTGGGAGTAAATTCATAAGAAGAAGGCTCATCTGAAGTTTTTATATTCACTGTATCCAATACTGTATCTTTCTTCTCATTAACCCATTCGAGACGGCCACCAAGACCAGCCCTGCGGCTGCCTACCCACTGCCTGCGTACAGCCTCAACCTTTATTTCAGTACCACGGAATATTTTTCCGTCCGGATGCACAGCTATAAATGAAATTCTGCGTGGTTCTCCCGCCTTTGAGTATGTACCGGGCTGCTTTACACCTATGTAAAGATCCGAGCGGTGAACAGTTGCATATCCGCGTGCAAAAAGATTCTGCCCGTCTGGAGATGTTATCCCCGCTTCATACACGGCCCGCAACGGTTTAAGCCCTTTGTATGTCTTAGGCAGTTTCACAGAGTTCTTCACTGTGCCTTTGGAACCAAGTGTTCCAGAACCGGATGCAATAACATCAGCCGTGAAAGGCTCATACATATCAGTATCAAATGAATATCCTTTCCAGCCTGCAGGTTCAAACGAAGTCTGCTCAAGCCGCAGGCTCCATGTTGTTTTCGCTCCGGAAAGGGAGGCACCGCTCATGTATCTTCCGTCAGCCATGCCCTCAAATTTATCACCCAGATAAACTTCATTCCTTAATGCTCTTGCCTTTATATCAAAAACAGCAGGTTTGAAATCCTCTACCTTAAAATCACCTTCAAAATGAACTCTGACATTATCACTGCCCCATGGATTTTCAATACGGGAAGTGGCCTCTTCAGCGGAAATGTTATCATCATCTACAGCATATTTCCATATGCCCGAAGGAGATCCGGCCGGAATTTTAATTGACCTGCTGAAAGAAGAATTTTCCGAAAGCGGGACAAGACCTGAGAATATGCGGCCACCACGCGAATCAAAAACAGAAAGTCTTAACTGTTTCAGACCTGTCTTTTTCCAATCACCTCCGGCAATTTTTCGTATTATGCCTTTAAGATTAACTGTTTCACCGGAACGGTATATGCCACGGTCTGTAAATACCGAAGCGGAATATGTTTCCTTCTTCGGATTATACTCGTAATCTATATTGAAACGCCACGGCTCTATTCCAGAATTCCATGTAGAATTAAGCACTGCAGTACCTTTGGGGCTTTCGGCAAAAACCCAAAGCTCAGGTCTTTCCCAGCGCTTCCAGTTTTTCATTCCAAGTCCTGAATATCCAGGTGCCACCGCCAGACCGTTTTTGTCTGTCACGCCGCTCCAGAGCACCCTGTTATCGTTATCACGCAGCTGCAGGCGCACTCCTGATGCAGTTTTTCCTGTTTTAAGCCGCGTAACCCAGAGCAGAACGGAGTCAGGCGCACTTTTAATAGTAACTCCAAGATCTGTGGCATTGTCCCATATGGTTACAGGATATGATCCGTCTTTAGTGTTTATATTGAGTTTAGCATAGAAAAATCCTGCATTCTCATATTCCTGTACCGCATCAAAATCTATGTATGTATAAATTTTTGTATTTTTGAGCCCGTCAGCAGGTTTCCATACTGAAGCGAAGGCAGCCTCTGGAAGTGTATTGTGTCCCTTGAGGTAAAAAGGAATGAAATTATCCCTGTTCAGGACAAGTTTCTGCATTTTTATCTCACCTGCGTTCACGGCTTCAACAGGATGGCGGCGGGGATAATAACTTTCCAGCACACCGAATCCTCCGTCCGCCTGAACGGAAGGGCATATATCCCCGGTCCGGAATGAAAATACTTTTTTCTCTCCAAGAGTCTGACCGAAAATATCCTTCAGTTCCGGAGAAACTGTTACCGTATATTTTACTGCAGGTTTCAAAACCGAACCGGGAATACGCAGAAATGCATGATCTCCGCCCAGCCATGTTGCTCCGTCATAAGATGCTTCAAACTGTCCACTGGATGCCACTTCCAGCTTTACAGACGGACTTATTGTGATATTTTTTATAAATTCATCATAACGTACCGGATTGGAAAACTGTATTTCAGGATTGTACGGAAGGCATTCCGTAACAGGTGTTTTCATAATCTTAAGCGGAAATACAGTCTCGAAATCAATAACCCTTGTTCCGCTCATTCCAAGAGTGGAACCAGCAGAAGGGAACCCCTTTTCTACCGAGATACGGTATTTTTTCCCTTTCTGAAGCCCGGACGGGGTTAAAACGGCAACGGTTGCAGTT
>CACZRG010000025.1 GCA_902783485.1 uncultured Elusimicrobium sp. | reverse complement strand
CATGATGACACCATTGTCAAACTACGTGAGAGGCTTGAACTTAATTCGGAGCTTACAGCAAAGATATACAAGGATCTCAGCATGGGATTCTACGCAAAATGGATATACGGTACCGGAGCAAAATTAGGCGGCTACGCCGACAGTTTCACATTCGGCGGTGTGCTCAACTACCATTTCCTCACAAAATGGCGGTAAAACGCACACATACGGTTTAAGCCGTACCCGGAAGTAACAAATAAAAAGGACGGAAGCAGCAGGCTTCCGTCCTTTTTATTCAGTCAAAGTTTACAAGAGGATTATATTTTCTTCCACTCCGTACCTTCAGGTGTATCTTTTACGGATATTCCTTTTTCCATAAGCACGGCGCGGAGCTCATCAGATTTCTTCCAGTCCTTCATCTTTCTGGCCTGTTCCCGTTCTTTTATAATTGACATTATTTCTTCGGGCAGTTCTTCCGTAGCAGGCACTGTTTCCTTGAAAAGGTCAAGGGCGAGCACAGTATCGGCGGCGATGGCGAAAGCATATCTGTCTGCCGTCGGCAGCTGATTGTCTTTAAGAGTCTCCCAGACAACAGCAAGCGCAGCAGACATATTAAGATCTTCAGAAACAGCGGAGGCGAATTTTTTGAAATATTCAGCCTCACGGTTAAGCATGGCAGGAGTGCCGGCTTCCTTTTTAATCCTTAAAGCCGCAGTTCTTAGCCCGGTCAGCCCCTGCTGGGCCGCTTTCATTCCCTTCCATGTAAACTCAAGCTGTTTTCTGTAATGTGTCTGCAGGCAGTAGTAGCGGTAGGCAAGCGGCTCAAATTCCGCAGGCAGTGTGGCTACCGTAAGAAATTCTCCCTTGGACTTGGACATTTTACCCTGGTCACCGGTTATGAGAAAGCGTATGTGCATCCAGTAATCTGCAAAGGTTTTACCGGTAGCTGCTTCGGACTGCGCTATTTCATTTGTATGATGAACAGCTACATGATCCTCACCGCCGCAGTGAATATCTATTGTTTCGCCTAAATTTTTCATGGCCATGGCAGAGCATTCCATATGCCAGCCGGGGAATCCGGTACCCCATGGCGAAGGCCATTCCATCTGGCGCTTCTGATTCTTCGGCGAGAATTTCCATACGGCAAAATCAGCAGCGTTTCTTTTTTCTGAATTGAGCGCAACCCTGGCGCCTTCCTGTATGCCTTCAATATGTTTTCTGCCTGCAAGTCTGCCATAATCCGGCAGTTTTGAAGTGTCAAAATAAATGCCGTCTGATGTGGCATAGGTATAGCCTTTCTTTTCAAGCGTAAGGGCAAGTTTTATCATTTCATCTATATATTCTGTGGCAGGACAGAGTATGTCCGGCGGCAAGCAGTTAAGCGCCCTGTAATCCTTCATAAAGGCTTCTGTATAAAATTTAGCAATATCCCAGGCGCTCTTTCCTTCACGTCTGGCGCCTACTTCCATTTTATCTTCACCATCATCTGCATCGGATACAAGATGGCCTACGTCCGTAATGTTCATGCAGCGTCTTACGCCGTAGCCGCAGAAACGCAGTGCGCGGACAAGAACATCCTCCATTACATATGTGCGCATATTTCCTATGTGTGCATAATGGTAGACAGTAGGGCCACAAGTATATATTGTAACGTCTTCCGGATTCAATGGCCGGAACTCGCTCTTTTCATGCGTCATGGTGTTATAAAGATAAAATTTCATTTTTACTCCTTTATACTGTTATGCAGCTGAATTGAAAGAATCATGATAAATACAGGGCCTGAAATTAAAAATGTCAAGGCAGTTTTCACCAGCTGGCATTAATGCCGGCAGAATATGAAAACTATTTTTTTGCAGCCTCACCAGGACCTTTCTCCTGATTCCCGGAAGGAGCCTCTTCTTTCGGTCTTGCCTCCGGGTGAAGAAGGTACTGATACTCCTCATGAAGCACAGAGAAGAATTTTCCGCAGAACTCCCCTCCTTTATCCTGATGACGCTCCTGTATAATACAGGAGACCTCAACCTCCGAAAAAGGGTTAATGGCTCCAGTGGGACGCAGCGAATATATAAAACCTATTTCACGGGGATTATCCCCGGCATTTGCCTCCACGGTTTTCATATAAGCCGTATCCAGGATTTTCTGAAAACCATCCTGCATTGCGGAATCCGGCTTCTTTGAAAGACGGAATTCCTGTCGTTCAAATACTTTTGCCCTGGTACTCGTTGAAACAACAACAGTCTGGTCAGCAGGCACCGAGACAGGCATATCATCTCTTGCAGAATTCAGACATGCAGTAAGAATCAGAAGCGGAAACAACAGAAAAATATTTTTAACACAGATATTCATATTATTGGAAATCATATAAAAAACTATCTGACAACTGATACAACCGCATAACACTCAATAGCCTTTCTCTCACCTACAGAATCAAGTGCTTCGTGAGTTTTCGCTTTAATACTTACATCCTGAAGGGGAAGGCTGAAAATCCTGGAAAGAGATTCCCGGAGAACCGGATAAAGAGGTTTCATTTTCGGTTCTTCCGCCACTATTGTCACATCCATATTTACTATTGTGGCTCCGTTTTCTTTCATGAGACTCATAGTTTTTTCAGCTATTCTGACACTATCTATACCAAGTATCGCTTTATCTGTTGGCGGAAAAAATATTCCTATTTCCCCCGCTCCTATGGATCCTAACAGGGCATCGCAGACAGCATGAAGTACTACATCACCATCTGAATGACCTAAAAGTCCCTTGTCATGGTCTATTGAAACACCTGCCATTTTAAGAGGCCGTCCCGGCACAAGGCGGTGTATATCATATCCGAAACCGGCACGGCAGAACCTGGGCTGACAGCCTGAACCGGGTACAGGAGCCGCCTGAATTTTTTCCTGTTCCGCGGATGCGTAAGAAACCGGATTATTTTTTTTATCAGTCATTTTGAAAATTCCTTTTTTATTAATAAGAACTGTTTCGCAACAGTGTTTCCGCAATCAGCAGATCTTCCGGTGTTGTTATCTTTATATTCCTGTAATCAGACCGGACACATACAGGCTGAACACCTATCTGTTCAAGAATCTGGGATTCATCACTGTAATCCCTGCCGTCTGCGGCAATTTCAAGAATCTTTTTAAGCAGTCCGTACTTATAACACTGAGGAGTCTGAACGGCCATAAGCGAAGCCCTGTCCGGGGTACCTGTAAAACAGCCTGTATCCTTTGAAACAATCTTTACCGTATCCTTGAGAGGAACTGCCGGCACCGAGGCTTCGTATTTAAACGCCTTATCAAGACATTCTTTTATAATCTGTACTGAAACCAGAGGCCTTGCACCGTCATGTACGGCGACAATATCCGGTGCTGATTCTATCATTGCGGATGCATTTATCAGAGAACCTGTTCTTGTACTGCCCGCTGCTGCTGTCTTTACGCCACGCATTTTCCAGTAACTTCCATGTTTTTTTTCATTTTCGGGTGTAAGAGCAATTATAATTTCAGAAAACAGACCGCTTTGAAGAAAAACATCTGCCGTTCTTTCAAGTACAGGGCGTCCCCCAAGAAGCATATACTGCTTGTCTCCTCCCATGCGGGTTCCTGCACCTCCCGCCAGTATAAGTGCAGCAGCCTTCAGACTTTTATTTTCTTTCATGGAATCTTCCATTTCCTAATTCCCTGATTTTATTCATCACGGCCTTTTATCCTTGTAAAAATTATTCTGCCCTGTGAAGTCTGAAGTATGGACTGGACAACAACGGCAATTCTCTTTCCTATAAAACCACTACCGTCTTCAACAACAATCATGGTTCCATCATCAAGATAACCCACACCCTGACGTTTGTCCTTCCCTTCTTTCATAATAAATGTCTGAATTTCCTCACCCGGAAGGACGACAGGTTTCAGGGCAATGGCGAGATCTGTTATATTCAGCACCGGAATATTTTTCAGAGCACCTATTTTATTAATGCTGAAATCCGTGGTTACAACAGAAGCCTTCTTGCGGAAGGCGAACTCCACAAGCCGCTCATGATTATCCCTGACCCCTTCAATATCCATATCAATAATCGAAAAACTGATTCCTGGGGAAGACTTGATTTTATTAAGTACATCAAGTCCCCGCCTGCCTTTGGCTTTCTTTATAGGATCTTTTGACTTTGCCATGTCATTAAGTTCCTTTACAAAAAAACCGGGCATTACAATCTTTCCGGATATGAAATGAGTTTCACATATATCAACAACACGTCCATCAAGCACAGCCGATATGTCAAGCACTGTGGGACGGGGGCCGAACCCCAGTTTTTCAAGTATTCCTGAAAAAAAACCTGCCATAAAAATCTCCTTGCTGTTTTACTTTTTAACCATGGCTGCAGCACCCGGTTTAAGCTGAAGCATATATTTTAAAAGTTCACTTAAATCACCGGTCTGATGCACCGCAGGTTTTTTATAACTGCTTTTTGTACTGCCACGCAGTTTATGTATAAATGAATGTTTAAATCCAAGACGGAAGGCTTCCGAAAGCCTGCGGTCAGTAAAAGGCACTGCCGAAACCTGGGCCAGAACCCCGACTTCACCAATAAAAATATGGTCAGGAGGCACAGGAATATCCTTTACGGAACTGATAAGAGCCGCACAGATAGCAAGATCAAGCGACGGTTCCCTGAATTTCAGTCCGCCACGAATGGAAATGAATACATCCATTTCCTCAAAATGAAGTCCAAGATTTTTTTCCAATGCCGCAATGAGCATCTGTGCCCGGTTAAGATCATATCCTGTAACCGTGCGGCGTGGATATGGAAGATATGAACGCGAGGCCAGTACCTGTATTTCCGCTATAAGCGGTCTGGAACCTTCGAATGCCATGGAAAATGTCCTGCCGGCAAACGCTGTTTCGCGGTCACAGTCTCCAAGCAGTATGCCTGCGTCACCTACAGGCTTAAGGCCTGAGGAAGTCATTTCAAAAATTCCTGTTTCCTCAACAGGTCCGAATCTGTTTTTCTCAGGACGCAGAACACGGTAAACATTGCTTTTTTCGGAATCAAAGCAAAGTACCGTATCTACTATATGCTCAAGGACCTTGGGCCCGGCGAGAGAGCCTTCCTTTGTGATATGGCCTAACAGCAGCAGCGGAATACCAGAGGTCTTTACAATTTTGAGAAGTTCGGCTGCACACTCGCGAATCTGACCTACCGACCCTGCACTTCCGGCGAAATCAGGGTGATATACTGTCTGTATTGAATCAATAACCAGAAAATCAGGTTTTATCTTCCGTATCTGTTCAATTATCTTACCCAGATCAGTCTCGCTCATCAGATAAATATTATCCGCCCTTACCCCAAGTCTTGCCGCTCTGGAACCGACCTGGGCAAGAGATTCTTCACCGGACACATAAAGTACAGTTCCCTTACAAAGTGCTCCGGAGGCAAGCGCCGAACATGCCTCAAGAGTAAGCGTACTTTTACCTATTCCGGGCGCCCCGGCAAGAAGAATAACCTGCCCCGGTACTATACCGCCACCGAGTGCCCTGTCAAGCTCTGACACACCTGTACGGATATAATCCGTTTTCATGGATTCTGCTTCAGATAATTTTACAGGCGGCTCGGAAAAATCCGTAAGACTGCTACGTTTTTTGTCTCCGGATTTGGCTGCTACAGCTTCAGCCTCTTCCACAAAAGTATTCCATGCGCCGCATTCAGGGCATTTGCCTGCCCATTTGGGCTCAGAATGTCCGCAGTTCTGGCAACGGTATACGGTTTTAAGCCTCATTTCGCCATTGCCCCCAGAGAAGCCAGTCCCAGAAGGGCTGAAATATCCTTATCCTCAAAGTATAACTTAACAGTATAATTTACCCTGGCTTTTTCCGCAAGATCTGTTGCCCTGACACCAAAAGATACATACTTATTAAGATCGATATTCATACCCACATCATAACGCGGGGAATCAAAATATCTGTCTTCAATCAGACGGTCCCTGCCAAATTCCGATCCTTCCGCCATAAGGGTAATTTTATCCCATGAAGTATTGCGCAGGGGACGGATTTTCACACCAGCACCGGCAGAGCCACGAAGAATACCGCCGTAGAGATCAAACATTCCAAGTTCCCAGCCCATATACGCGTCAACCGTATTTATTTTCTCGTATTCTGTACCTTTATGACTGTCTTTGACATTAAAAATATTTGCGCCACCTGCATAATAATAACGGCCTTCACGCGGATACAGTTTAAGGCCTGCGTCAGCTTTTCCGCCTCCGAGTGCAGGTGAATACTTGTATTCAGCCTGAATGAATGTACGTGTGGTTTTCACTTTTCCCAGGCTCTCTTTTACAGTACCTGCCGCCTCTTTAATACTGGAAACAGCGGAAGCCACATCATCTTTCATACCCGGGTCAGATATGAGAGCGCCTGCAACCCCTTCTCCATTATTTATTTTTGCAACAATCTGATCTGTCTTCTGCAGAATTTCATCAAGCTTTGCCGTTATCAGCTCAATTTTTTCCATGCTGTTTTCAACATGAGGACGGCTGAAGGCTACCATCTGGTGAAGTTCCGATGTCACGCCCCGGAGATTATCAAGAATCTCCTGTATGCTGCCTGCCATACGTCCGTCTTTGCGGAGATCATTCACCAGTCCTTCAACGCTGTTGAGGGCACGTGTGACAGCCTGATCCAGAGGAACGGCGTTCCTGCCCTGTACAATAGTACCTTCCGGGATAATTCCTTCAGATGCCTGTCCCTGATTTATCTGAAGGAATTTCGAACCTATAACACTTGTTGAACCGACAAAAAATTCCGCACCTTTGTATATGGGAACTCCCTGAAGAATCCGCATTTCAACAACCACATGTTCATCGTTTATGTAAATTCTGCGTACCTTGCCAACCTCAACACCGGAAAGTTTGACAGCTGCCTTTTTGGGCAGCCCTGATACATCTGAAAACTCTGCTGAAATTTTATAATAACGCTTGAAAGAATAATCACCAAGCAGAAACAAAGCCGCCGCCATCAGCACGGTCCCTATTATCACAAATATTCCGACTTTTATTTCACTGGTCATAAGAAGGCAGAAACTCCGCTATATAAGTATAATTATAAAATATTTTATGCCAGCAGGGAAACAAGACAGCCAGAAGATATAAGGCTTAATTTACATCAATATTTTCAGGATAAGCAGGAATAATCCGGCTGTCTGCCAGGATAATGAAAAGATTCTGAATATCACTCAAGCCCTGAAATACGCATGAATTCCTGTACAACAGGATTGGGTGAAGTTCTGAAACTGTCAGGGGCGGAACATTCTACAAAACGCCCACCTGACATCATGGCCACACGGCTTGAAATATTTAACGCAAGCTTAAGATCATGTGTAACCACCACGGATGTAACGCCTATTTTATCACGCATATCCGTAATCATATCACGGACCATTCCGGTCATAACAGGGTCAAGTCCCGTGGTAGGTTCATCATATAGAATATATTTAGGTTCAACCGCTATGGAGCGTGCCAGGGCGACTCTTTTTTTCATTCCTCCTGAAAGTTCCGCAGGCTTGAGATTCTCAACACCTTTCAGTCCTACAAGAGCGAGTTTTTCCCTGACTATCTTGGGATATTCACTTTTGGGAATATCTGTCAGATACTTAAGGCCAAATGACACATTTTCAAAAACATTCATTGAGTCAAAGAGGGCCCCTTCCTGAAAAAGGTATCCGAATTTACGTCTTATCCTGGCAAGTCTGAATTCATCGGAAGTTGATGCTATGTCCTCACCGTCCACAATAATTTCGCCGGAATCAGGAGCAATAAGCCTTATCAGACATTTGATAAAAGTACTTTTTCCCATTCCGGATGGTCCTATCACACTGAACAGTTCGCCGTCCCTGATGGTTACACTCATTTTATCCAGTATATGTCTGTCTCCAAAGGATTTACAGAGATTCCTTACTTCTATCATAATCCCACCGCCACAAGCATTGATGACACAAAATAGTCAAGGACAAGCACAAGCACCATGCTTAATACAACGGCCTCCGTTGTGGATTTTCCAACACCTTCGGCACCGCCTTTTGTATTCATGCCCTTGTAGCAGGAAACCATAGCAATCATAAATGCGAAGAAATATGTCTTGACATATCCGTGCATGACATCCTTGAATGAAAGATATGTAAGCACATCGTCAAAATACATGGCAGCCGGTATGGACAACTGGCTTGACCCTACAAGACAGCCACCTGCTATGCCGATAAAATCAGCAAATATTGTAAGAACCGGAAGTGTAAGCAGAAAAGCTGCGAATCGTGGTACAAGAAGATATCTGCTGGGATTTGTTCCCAAAGTATAAAGCGCGTCAATCTGCTCTGTCACCTTCATGGTGCCAATTTCTGCTGTTACTACAGCTCCAGCACGTCCGGCAACAACAATGGACGTAAGCACCGGTCCAAGTTCCTTCACAAGGGCAAATGACACAATTGTCCCTACATAAAGCGGTTCATTGAACAGATTGCGTGTTGTCTGCCCCATCTGAAGCGCGAGAACCATTCCAGTAAAAAAACTGGTAAGAGCCGTAACAACAAATGAATCAACGCCTATTTTAACAGACTGTCTGGCAGTTTCCGATAACTCCGGCTTCGAGCGGAAAGCCCAGAAAAGCACGGATTTAAACATCAGGAAAGCACTTCCGAGAGCTCCTGAAAAATCAAGAAAATTCTTTCCTATTCTGCCTACGATATTCTTCATTTACGGTAAATACGGGGAACACGCTCGGATATGCCTGTAAGTATTTCATATGTAATTGTTCCGGCTTTTTCCGCGAGTTCTTCCGCAGAAATCTCTTCTTCTCCCTGCCTGCCCAAGAGAACCACTGGAGAACCTATCCGCGCTTCCGGTACATCTGTTATATCGGCCATTATCATATCCATGGTAACACGTCCCGTAACCCTGCACCTCTTTCCGCAGATCAGCACGTCAGCCGAATTTGAAAAAGCCCTTCTGTATCCGTCAGCATACCCAACCGGAATTGTCGCTATACGCATTTCTTTCTGCGCTATAAATGTTCTGTTATAACTTATTGAGGCACCGGCTCTGACATTTTTGATAAAAACTATACGGCTTTTCCATGACAGTGCCGGAGTAAAACCTTCGGCAAGTCCGTAAGAGGCTATGCCGGGACGGACAAGATCGAATCTGGCTTCAGGGCAGTTCAGCAGCCCTGCCGTTGCTGAAGCATGGTACAAAAGATTCTTTGCGCCAAGCGCCTCAAGTTCCTTTCTTGTCTCACGGAAAATTGAAAGCTGCTGCCTTGTAAATTCAGGATCGCAGTCAGCACTGGAAAAATGCGTATACATTCCGGCCAATGTAACGAATTTCGAGCGTGAAAGTATTTTCCATATTTTCACAGCGCCGGGACGTCTGGCACCGATTCTGCACATTCCGGTTTCAAGTTTAAGATGACAGACAACTTCTTTCTGAAGTTTGTCTGATGCCTGTATAAGCTGGCGGGCCGCATCAGGACTGGCTACTGTTATAATCAGTTTATGTCTTATTGCTGCGACAACGGTTTTAAAAGGATACAGACTGCCCAGAACAAGAACCGGCAGACGTATACCGCTTTTTCTAAGGGCTGCGCCTTCTTCAACGGAAGAAACGCCAAAACAGGAAACAAGTTTTTCCCTCTCCGCCATGCGTGCCAGAACAGAAGCACCATGCCCGTAGGAATTAGCCTTGACGATAAACAGAAGTTTTGCCGGATTAGCCATATCCGACAGTTTCTTAAGATTTTTCCGCACTGCGTCCAGACTTATTTCTGCCCATGTAGGGCGGTATAAAAGTTCAATCATATCAGTATACAGCCTCTTCACCCGGCTCCGGGGCCATAGTAACCTCCATTGCGGGAGCGGGATTTTCAAAACGTGTACAGTCACTTATAAATGTCAGATCCACATCGCCTACCGGACCATTACGCTGCTTTGCTATTATAAGTGTTGCCTTTCCTGCCAGTGAAGGATCACTACGGTTGTAATATTCCTCACGATGTATAAGACCGACCACATCGGCATCCTGCTCTATTGAGCCTGAGTCACGAAGATCAGAAAGCTGCGGGCGGTTTCCACTACGGTTCTTATCCTCACTTTTTCTATTAAGCTGGGAAAGAGCAACGACAGGAATCTCAAGACTCCTTGCCAGATCCTTGAGAAGCCGGGATATTTCAGCCACATCCTGCTGCCGGCTTTCACTTTTGACAGCAGGTCTTACAAGCTGAAGATAGTCCAGCATTACCATTCCCAGCCGTTTTCCCCTGCTCTTAAGTTCGGTCATTAATTTTCTGGACCTGTTTCTTATATCAAGAATTGTAAGACTTGTTGAGTCATCTATATACAAATCAGATTCGGAAATCTTAGACGCTGCACGGGTTATTTTGCCCCACATTTCACGCTGAAAGGTTCCTCTTCTGGCACCGCGCCAGTTTACACGTGCGGCAGAACATATAAGACGCTGCATTATGGAAAAACGGTTCATTTCCATTGAAAAGAAAGCAACCGGGACCTTGTTTTCTACACAGGCATTATACGCTATATTAAGCGCAAGGGCTGTCTTTCCCATACTCGGCCTGGCTGCAAGAATAATCATTTCAGATTTCTGAAACCCTCCGGTCATATCATCAAGCCGTGTAAAACCGGTAGGCACACCTGTTATGTTGGAATGCTGGCTTAGAAACGATTCCATTTTGGAAACTGTTGTTTCCGCAAGCTCCGAAGGTTTACAGAAGCCCTGCAGTTCTGATGTATGTGCAACGGAAAGAACACGTGCCTCTGCGGTATCTATAATATTTTTAACATCATCTGAAGCCTCGTAGGCTTTTTCAATCATATCCGTGCCTACGCGGATAAGCTCACGCAGCTGTGCCTTATCCTTCACTATACGGACATAAGCCTGTGTATGAGCCGCAGTAGTGACTTTTTCCATAAGTTCGGCAAGATATCTTGTTCCGCCAAGACTTTCAAGCCTGCCGTTTTTTTTAAGTTCCTCCTGCAGGGTAACGAGATCGACAGGCATTCCGTGCAGATTCATATCCCGCATTGTCTCAAATATTCCGCGGTTCCGTTCACTATAAAAATGACGGCCTTCTATTGTTCCTATTGCAGATTCCAGCGCATCTCTTTCAATAAGCATTGCGCCAAGCACGGCCATTTCCGCTTCAAGTGAATTTGGAGGAATCTTATTAATCATACAGACACCTTATGTTTATTATATAAATTTAAGACTCTTTATAAAGTTTTCAGGACATCATTAAGCCGTAGAGATTCTGAAATAAATTCAGCATGACAGTAGAATACCAAAATCAATACTCTTTCTCTATATAGCCTGATTTAAAACAAAATACGCTCCGCCACGGTCAGGATTTAAACACAAAAATAAACCGGCATGACCTGCAGGGACATAAAAAATGACACCCTTGCGGATGTCATTTTTTGAAATACCGTTTCAGATACGGCTTATGCTTCCTGGCTGAGAGCGGAAACAGCTACCTTGACAGTGGCTTTGATATCTGTTTTCAGAACAATTTCCACTTCATAATTGCCAACTGCTTTTATTGTGGCTGGAAGACGTACATTGTCTTTTGTGATTTCAATGTTCTTCTCCGCAAATTTTTTCACTATATCGCTCTTGGCAACAGAACCGTACATGGTTCCATCCTCGGAAACCTTTCTGGCAAAGGAAAGGCTGATTTCGGCAATACGTTTTGCAGTTTCCTGCAGAGCCGCATTTTCGGCTGCGACACGCTTTGCACGTCTTTCCTCGCTGTTTTTCCAGGCTCTGAGAGCTCCGGGAGTGGCCTGCTCCACCATATTGCGGGGAAGGAGATAATTGCGGGCATATCCGGCACGTACAATCTTTACATCACCGGCATGACCGAGATTTTCAATATCCTGTTTGAGTATTACTTTCATTTATTGCTCTCCAGATTATTAATTATACGGCATTAAGGACAGATTGCGATTGATTTTTACAGCTCTCATTATCTGGCGCTGATGCTTGGCGCAGGCACCTGTAATACGTCTGGAAAGAATCTTGCCTGTATCCGTGCAGAAACTTCTTAAGACCTGAATCTGTTTATAATCGATCTCATCTATATGTTCAGCACAAAGTCTGCAGACCTTGCGGCGTGAGCCGAAATGCCTGCGTCCTGCCGGACGGCGCGGCGCTCCTGCAGGAGCCGCCGCCGGTTTGGCTGCCGGCTGCTGTTCGTTTTTTATGGCCTCCTGATTCTGAGGGACCTGTTCATTGTTTTCCATTATACTTTCTCCTGAAATTTCCTGATAAATTTAGAACGGTACTTCGTCAAGACCGCCGCTGTCATCTTTAAACTCTTCACTTTGCGGTACTGTTTCCTGGCTTCCTGAAGAAACCGGGTCCCCCGCATCTGCACTGTCACCGAAGAAAAGGAACTGGACACGGCGGGCATTTACCTTCAGAACCTTGCGCTTCTGGCCTGATTTATCAGTGTACTCCGAGGAAACCAGATTTCCCTCAACGAGAACAGGGCTTCCCTTGCGGAGCTTTTCTTTGCAGCGGTCGGACATAGGACCCCACACGCTGACGGGGACAAAAACAGTATTATCCTTCCATTCTCCGGAAGCCGCATCTTTATAGCGTCTGTTGGAGGCGATATCAAAAGTAGTGACTCCCTGTCCTTTCTGCGTAAAACGCTGTTCCGGATCGCGCGTAAGGCGTCCGGCCACAAGGACACTGTTCAGTTCTGGAATCCTGATATCCATTTATGTCTCCGGTACCGGTTCTGTCAGGCTTTTACCGTCTGATTCTCTCCGGCTTTGATGAACATGGAACGCAGGATATTGTCCTGCAGTCCGAAACTGCGTTTCAAATCCTTTATTGATTCCGGTTCAGCTTTGACTTTGAGGAAAATATAGAAACCGTCACGGTTTTTCCTGATGTTATGGGCAAATTTTTTGCGTCCGAGTTTATCATCGGCAATAACTTCGGCTTTGCGGTCAGCAAGTATTTTCTTCGAAGCTTCTACTACCCCGTTAATCTCGGCATCCGAAATCTGAGGATTGATAATAAGCGTTAACTCGTAGGTATTCATACAGTCTATAATAGCATTTCCGTAATTTTTTTTCAAGCCACTGATACTTTCACGACGATTTTTTTTACCTTGCGTGGCCCGCCGAGCGGCAGCTTGGGTGCATGGGCATGTTCCGGGAAAAACACTGTCATATCTCCCGGAAGAAGCCTCAGCGGGATAAACGCAGATGGTGATGCAAGTCCGAAACATATATCGAATTTTTCCTCATAAGGCCGGACAATGTCAAGATCCTCAAGATTCACACAGTTTATAATTTCCTGTCCTTCAACAACATACTGGATATCAAGGTATTTTTTATGCGCCTCAAAAAGTATTTTCTTCGGTTCAGCTGTCATGTATGTCTGAATCTGAGCGTAAACTTTTCTGCCGTCAACCGGATATGTTCCATCAGGCAATGAGGCTGTTTCCGGCTTAAGAAGAAAATCCACCGCCTTTCTCATTCTGGGAGAAAGATTCGGATTTTTCGCGAAATCAGCAAGCTTATAAACTATCATAAACGATGCTCCTTGAAATAACGGGCCGCCATTTCCAGCTTTTCCGGGCTTCCTATATCAAACCAGTACGAAGCCCTGTCCTCAAATCCCGCTATCATATGTGTTTCCGCAGCTATGCGCAGATATGTCTTCATAACGGTAAAAACACCTTCTTCTTTTATCATATCAAAAATTGAAGGCGACAGCACCTGAAGGCAACTGAAGCCATATGCCGTCAGCCCTTCACCTGACACTTCCCCCTCCCTGCCGGCAAGCCGCATCCGTGAATCAAACATAAGATGACGGGAGGAAGGGCGTTTTCTTATGGCAAGTGTGGCACAGGCTCCGCCGGCACAGTGGTTTCTGTATATGGATTTCAGGTCCGGATCGGAAAGCACATCGGCATTGCATACAAAAAAGGGTCCACCGCTACGGAAAAAATCCTCATTCGCTTTAAGTGTTCCTCCGGTTTCCAGGGGTTTCTCAATCTCATGCGAAACTGTTATCTTAAGCCCGAAATTGTTATTCTTTTCAAGAAAGTTCACTATTTTTTCATGCAGATGATGTGTATTTATAAGAATATCATCTACACCGGCAGCTGCCAGCCGCTCAATAACCCTTTGAAGAACTGTTTTTCCATTAACCTCTATAAGTGGCTTCGGTATGGTATCCGTAAGCGGACGCAGCCTGTTTCCATAACCAGCGGCAAAAACAAGAGCCTTCATTTTTTCTCAAGCTCCCTGTGTGAGAGTTCAACCCTTACACCGAATTTATTCCTGAGATGTGCCGCCAGATGTTCTGCACAGTAGACGGAACGGTGCTGGCCACCGGTACAGCCAAAATGAACCATAAGCGATGTAAAATTTCTTTCAAGATAATTCTGAACACTGGCATCTACAAGGGCATATACAGAAGAAAGGTATGCTTCCACGCCTGCTTCCTTATCAAGAAATTCTACCACAGGCTTGTCCCTGCCGTCTTTTTTGGAATACTGGGGATAACGGCCAGGATTAGGCAAGGCACGGCAGTCAAAAACAAATCCTCCGCCATGTCCATGGTCGTCCAAAGGAATTCCATTTTTATATGAAAAGCTGCCTATGCGCACAGTAAGGCCAAGTTTAGTGTTGCCGAACTGCCTGAGCCTAACCGACATTGTTATACGGCGGAAACAGGCCATGAGCTCCGGCAGATGTTCCGGTATTTCGGTATTGTTAAGCAGCCATTCTATATTGCGCACCGCAAACGGCACGCTTTTCAGGAAATGTGGTTTCCTTTCGTAGAAGCCACGCAGGCCGTATGCCCCCATTGCCTGCATTATGCGCACATAAGCGAAAGCAGGATAATGCTGAAGGAAATCCCTGCGGTCAACGCCAGCGGCATTTATGTAATAATCGCGAAGCTCATTGCGTGTCTCCGGTGACAGATTGGCTTTCGCATCATATAGCAGCGAAGCCAGATCATAATGCCTTGCGCCGCGGCGCCCCCCCTGATAGTCAATAAACCACGGCTCTCCATCCCGCAGCATGATATTACGGGACTGGAAATCACGGTACAGGAAATAATCCTGGGGCGCCTCCATTAAAAAATCAGCAAAACGCACAAAATCATCTTCCAGCTTCTGCTCATTAAAAGGTATTGGTGCAAGTTTAAGAAAATAGTATTTAAAATAGTTCAGGTCCCACATTATTGACTGCCTGTCAAACGCAGCCCTTGGATAGCAGTGGGTAAGGTCCATTCCGGCCTTAACCTGCTCCTGAAAGCGTGGCAGAATATCTAAAACCTTTCTGTATGTTTTAGAAAGACTTTCAGAAAGAACCCCATCTTTGTTCTCCTGCTCTATCCGGCTGAAAAGGGTCACATCGCCAAGGTCCTCTTCAAGATAAACGCCTGCCTCAGTGTCTTCTGCATAAATTTCCGGCACTGGCAGCCCGTGTTTTTTAAAATACATGGAAAACTCAAGAAAAGCCCTGTTTTCGAGAGGGTCGGGGCCGTATATGCCTACAACAATACGTCCGGGATTGCCGAGACGGTATATTTTTCTTGCGGACCCGTCAGAGCGCAAAGGAATAAAAATCTCCGGCACTTTGCCGAAAGCCTTGCGGTAAAGGCTTTGCAGCGCCTTTTCAATTTCCTCATTAGTTTTGGAACCAGCCATTTTTTAACCTCTTGCACGAAACGGCCAGGATACAAAACCATGGCAATCTTTCGTGTATGTCAGATTAAAATTATACAATTAATATAGCAGCATTTTAGTATATTTTCTATATTTCAGCCATATCTGCCTGCTAACGCTGAACAAGGCTGACATACGGAGCACAGGATGAAATCCGGAACTGATATTTATACGGAATCAGATGAAAAATATGTGAACCTGAAAATTGAAGGGAAAATTGCCTTCATTCAGTTTTCAAACCCTGAAAAAAGGAATGCGCTAAACAGCCGCCTGTGCAGGGAAATGTCCTGCGCAGTCAGAAAATGCCGTCAGGCAGGAATTACCGCAATAATAATCACCGCCAGGGGAAATGACATGGTATGGTCTTCAGGCCTGGATATTTCAGAATTTTATGAAAATACGGCAGCACAGACCGCTACCCGCCAGGCTGCGAAAAAAAACATAAAACTCCGTGACCCCGTTGCAGAAGACATGCCTCTTCCGGTACTTCTAAAAGAAATAGAGGAATATCCGGGAATTGTAACCGCCATGATACACGGCAGTGTATGGGGCGGAGCCGCGGAATTAGTAGCAGCATGCGATCTCGCATATGGGGATATGACTGCAGCTTTTGCCGTAACTCCGGCAAAAATAGGACTTCCATACAGCTGTAAAGGTCTTTTGAGGTTTATAAACAAAATAGGACTTGCAGCCACGAAAGAACTTTTCTATACAGCTGCTCCTGTTTCAGCAGCGCACGCAGGGGAAACCGGTCTTCTTACATGGCTTGCAGAAACAAGCGATTTTAACATATTAAAAAAATTAACATTTGAAAAAGTTTTACATATTTCAAAACTTTCCATGGCAGTTATAAAAAGCCTGAAAAAAGAATTCCGTCTGTTTGAAACAAAAGAACTTTCAGAAAAAGACCTCCTGCAGTTTGCAGACATAAGAAAAGAAACATTCGCCTCAGGCGATTTTGAAAAAGGTGTCACTGCTTTTTTAAACAAAACCACCCCGGATTTCTGAGACATAGCCGGTCCTGTATCATAATGCCATTGTGGTAGTTTAAGACAAAAATCAGAAGCCGTGTGGCATATTAATCATTTCTGAATATATCTTCCAACCTGCATTACCAATATACGTTTTTTTATAATTGTTATAATAGTTATGATGAAAAACATAATAATTTTCTTTGTATCCCTGCTTGTCTTTGCAATAACACCCGCATCAGCCGGAATGATGGCCCGTAACGATTTCCGTTTCGGCTCTGCCGGTTTCAAGCAGGATACTTTTTCCATATACATGCCGCTTGCGTACAAGTTTATTTCCGGAATATCCGGAACTTTTTACAAAAGCAATGATTTTGACAAAATACACTCCGCAAAAATACCTTTATCATATACAGGCGAAACAAATCTTATTGAATTTGAGCCTTTTATTTACTCACACCTGCACGGAATGACCGCATACGGTGGAAAACTTTCACTGTCAACAACATTAACCGCCCCTGAAAATCCTGATTATTTTCATCTTTCAATAAGCGGGGGACACGCTTTTATAAAAGGGGAAAAAGTGGCTGAAGGACTTTCAGAATTCCAGCAGACAGCCATTACGCTGAAAGCGGAAAAGAACTTTTACGGACAGTTCAGTTTCAATTTGTCCGGAACAGGTTTTCTTAAACCGTCAGATAACACAGACAACACAAATCTGACAGGATCTGTGCTTGATTTCAAGGATCTGGCGGATTTTAACGGCTACGAAATGCTGCGCATACTGCCGGAATGGATGATTTCGGCAAGGATACACAGGAACTTCCAGCCTGAATTTGACAGCGGCGCATATGCAGGATACAGCAAAATATCATTAAGGAACCTTAAACCTGCAAATTCCTATACAGCCGGTATTGAATTTTTCCTTAACGGTGACACGACGCTTGATTTCGGTTACAACTACTTTAAATATCATGAAACATCGGCGAATCAGTATTTCCGTCTGCTTTTATCGACAATGTTCTGAAAATTCCTGACTTTCTTAAGCAATAAAAAAGGCTTCCTTTTTTCCGGGAAGCCTTTTTTACTGCATTTTGGAAAATATCAGCCTATATGTTTTTCCTCTACGAGTTTTTTCAGTTCGCTCATATCAGGATTGATAAGATTCGGCTGGCCTACGGATTTCATGGCACTGCTTACATCCTTAAGACCGTTTCCGGTGACAACCATTACAACATTGTCTCCGGAGTTTACTTTTCCCTCACGCACGGCTTTTTCAAGTCCGGCATATGTTGCGGCTGCTGCCGGCTCCGCAAAAACACTTGCCCCACGTGCCACTTTGGGTATTCCGGCAAGAATTTCCTGATCCGTAACAGAAACAGCAAAACCTTTTGAATCCCGCACTGCAAGAACAGCAGCAAGCCCGTCACGCGGAACACTTACTGAAATACTGTCCGCGATTGTATTTCCGCTTACCGGGGTTATTTCCTCGGCCCCACTGTCAACAGCCAGTTTGACCGCATTGGAGTTTTCTGCCTGAACGGCAACCATCTGTGGCAGTTTGTCTATTATACCAAGCCGCTTGAACTCGACAAAACCTTTCCAGAGACCGCTTATTATGTTTCCATCACCGACAGATACAAACACCTTGTCCGGTGTTTCCCAGTCAAGCTGCTCACATATTTCAAAAGCACAGGTTTTCTTGCCTTCCCTTGTGAAAGGATTTATGCCTGTGCTGCGGTTGTACCAGCCATATTCCTTTGATGCCTTAAGACAGAGATCAAAAGCGTCATCATAGGTTCCATTCACCATTATGACTTCGGCACCGAATACAAGCAGCTGCGCTATCTTTGGGGCCGGTGCTGTCTTTGGAACAAATATTACAGTTTTCATGTCAAGGCTGCCGGTAAGGCAGGCAAGAGACGAAGCCGCATTACCGGTGGAAGCGGTTGTTATCACCTTCTCCCCCATTTCGCGTGCCCTGGCAACCACAACGGCGCCTGCACGGTCTTTGAAAGATGCGCTGGGATTACGTCCATCGTCCTTGACATAGACATTATGAATGCCAAGTTCCTCTGCTATTTTTTCCGCACGGTAAAGAGGCGTCCAGCCAACCTGCACAGGCGGAATATATTTCAGATCCTCAACCGGCAGAATATCCTGATAACGCCATATGCTGCGGTCATGATTATCCTTAAGTTCGTCATAGTTAAGACGTTTTTTTATAAGATTGTAATCGTAAAGAACCTGCAGATTTCCGCCACAGGCGGTACAGGTATATTTTCCTTCGGAAAGAGAATGATCCTTTCCACAGCGTATACATTGCAAAGTTTCAATTTTCTTCATACACACATATTATACTATTTTGCTTTTTGATATAATTGCTAGAAAAGCTGTTTATATTTTATTTAGAAATATGACTCCCTATGAAATGCTCCGTGACAGTTATCTTGTTGATATTCCTGATATGCCTACATGTGAAGGCCCTATGGGAATATTTTATGACTTCAATGACGGTGCAAGAATTTTTCTGCCTGAAGGCAACTGGCATATAAGCATTGAAGACAGTGAAACAGGCAATATTTTAAACGAATCTGATTCAAAAGGCGGAATTGTACAAAGCACCTGCAGATTTTATGTAAAGTTTCTGATAAAAGTCTGGAGCAAAGAAAGTAAAACCCTGGTTTTTGAACACAAATTAAACTTAAAGGACAAAGAGACTCAGATACTTTTTCCGCTGTTGCCTTTTGGAGACACTATAGCGTGGATGCCAGCTGCCATAGCTTTCATAGAAAATCATGGCTGCAAAACGGAATTTATAATGGGCGAGAAATTTTCCAGAATTTTTGCCAACAAGTACAAAAACATTATTTTTTCCGATCCACGTATAAAAAAACCATTTTTCACCAAACCTTATGCTTCTTATCATTTAGGGATGTTGACATTCAAAAATGAAGAATATTCAAAAATGTATTCTCCTTTTGATCCGAGGATAAGCTGTTTATGTGATGTGGCTGGTGGAATACTTGGAATAAATGACTGCACCCATATTCCTGAAATTGACTATAGTAGCAAAAGAAAAATAAAAGAAAGATATGTTGTAATAGCCGCAAAAACCTCTTATAAGGCAAAATTATGGAATAATCCAACGGGATGGAGTCAGACTGTTGCATATTTACGCCGGCTTGGCTACAGAGTTCTCTGCATAGACAAAGATGCCGTGCAGGATAGTGCAGGAATACCAGCTGGTGCGGAAAATTTTACAGGTGATATTCCGCTTACTGAAAGAGCGGATTTAATAAAACATTGTGATTTTTTTATAGGCCTTGATACCGGATTAAGCTGGCTTGCATGGTATATTGGGCGGCCTGTAATAGTTATAGGAGGATTTACTCTGCCTTTTCATATTTTTAAAACACCATATTATATTTTTTCCCCATATGCATGCCACGGCTGTTATCATGACACAAGGCTTTCAATATCTGAATTCAATTATTATGCCTGTCCAAGGCATAAGGGAACAGGCAGGGAATATGAATGTACCAGACTGATAACCGGCAAACAGGTAATAAGAACAATACTACAGCTTATGTCAGACAATAATCTGACCCGGCCATGTGATGGCAGGCCTGTCTTTTCCAAAAGGGATTCAGGAAATCCGGCTTTTTTTGAAAAAACACTAAATCTGTTAAAACGTTATATTTTTATAAATCAGGCAAAACATTGATTTTAAAAAAACAACGAAGTACGGATTGAACCTGTCACCAGGATCTTCCACCACCGCCGCCGCCACCGCGGCCTACCCTTCCACCACCGCCATGGCTGCTGCCGTGATAACTGGTTTTCTTTATTCCGCCATTTAGACGGCTCGGTCTTGAAAGGGCAGTCATGCTTCTTGAAAAACGGGACAATCTGGAAACATCATATGCAGGCCTTTCCTTTACAGGACGGCCTTCAAGAAATTTATTCAGCTTTTTTATCCACACATCTGAAACATCCAGAACAAAAGCGTATGGAAGAATATCATAAAAATGCTTTGGATCTTTTTCAGCCATGGCTTCAAGCTCGTACTTTTCGGCAGTCATTATGAACTTTCTGAGCCCCTGCAGCTCACTCATTAACTGTTTTCCTTTTGGGCTTCTTTTCGGCAGATTATCTGCACATATCCATGATATTGCAAGACAGGCTATGCCAAAAACGAAAACATTCAGATATTCATAACTGGAACTGCCTGTAATAAAAAAAACAAAAACTATCATACCACCGCTTATAAGAAGGGACAGCTTTGCCCCAATATCCCACTCGTCAGCAACAAACGGTGTTCCGAACAGAAACAACAATGCCACAGGGCCTATTGTTTCTGCAGAAATAAATGTACTTATGCTGAAATCACAGAACGCAAACAGCGAAACAAATATTACTGCAGAAATAATTCCTGCCATAATCTTTGGAAGCCGTCCTTTTATTGTTTTTTCATCATAAATGATTTTGCGTTCCTCATTGGCAGAAGCCACAATGCTGCGGCATTTTTTATAATATGTCTGTGATTTTTCTATCTGCGATCTGGTTACGCTTGAATCATTGCCGAACAGCGCATTCATATATTCCTGTTCAAGCGAAACCTGCTCAAAAGGTTTAATTTTTTCTATCAGGAAACTGTCGCTTTTATTGTCAATTTTTACATAATCCTTATTTGCAAGTTCTACAAGCAGCGCAGAAAGACCTTTATCTGAAGCCCTGCCTTTGTAGGCAAGCTCCGCCTGCACGGCATTAACTCCGGACGGTATTTTAAAGGTTACAACAGGCGTGACATGGTCATCTTTGCCATATCTGTTCCATATATAACATGACGCTATGGCAAGCAACGACAGCAGAGCCACAGCAATATAAACAGCATAAGGGTGATACTTTTCAAAATAACCCGGTGGTACCTCTACCCTGAAAGTTATTCCTTCCCCAGGCTGCAGTTCCCTTAAGGTCCTGCCTTCAATTTTTATATTATCAGTTATGCTGTATTCTGCGCCGCTTTCAAAACCGGCAGCGTCAATACCACCCATGGAAATGCCAGCCTTTTCCGGATCTATTGCCTTTGGCATAACAAGCGTAAAACTGGCTTTTTTTACAGGTACGCCCCATTCCGGGCCTATTATATTGTGATAAAACTCACTTTTGTTATCACGATAATTGAAATTATATGTTATGTGGTAATGATGCGTGCCAGATACTGTCTTATCAGCAGACCCCAGCTTTATTTCAACAGTGCCGCCATAATTGTCTACACTGTTTTTTTCCTGCGCACGTATATTCGTGACAGATGCTTTTTTATGGGGTATTTCCCTGATTATTCCGTGGGAAGGCTGCAGGAAATAAACTTCTATTTCTTCCTCAACCTTAACTGATTTCTTCTCATTTACCTCAAGTTTCACTTCATAATTCTGTATGTAAAAATTTTCCGCGTGGACTGAAGGCACAGCCATACAGAGAATAATAAATGCCGGAACAGGAATCAGGGATAATATTTTTTTTATTAAGCGCATAACTTTATACAGTAAAAAGACAAATCAGGCATTAAGGTCTTCACCCGTGATTACGGCAGCTTCTCTTTCGCTTTCATCTATCTGGAAATATTCTGCTTTGCATATATTGAATAATTTCCCTATTATATTTGTAGGGAAAATTTCCAGAAAAGTGTTCAGTTCCCGCACCGTACCGTTATAATATTTGCGCGCTGTGGCAATCTCATTCTCCAATTCAGTGAGGCTGTCCATCAGTTTAAGAAAAGAAGTATTTGATTTCAGCTCAGGATAGCTTTCTGTTATGGCTACAAATTGTGGTCCAATATAGCCAAGCTCTGAATTGGCATGTATTTTCTGCTCATCGCTCATGCCTGAATATGCCTGCGAGCGCAGACCGGTAATTTTCTGCAGCGTACTGCTTTCATATTTTACTTCACCCTTTACCGAATCTGCCAGCCTGGGAATAAGCTCCCAGCGTTTTTTCAGATATACATCCATGGTTGCGAACGCCTCGCGCATATAATTGCGCAGGCTTATTCCTTTGTTATATGCGAAAACAATATAAATCAGTAAAACTGCAGTTATTGCGGCTATTATATAAAGCATTTCATGCTCCTTTCATGGTTTTATAAACATATTATACATTTGTCAGGCCGGGGAAAAACCAGTTATTGCAGATAAAGACTTTGGAAGACAGAGCAGACACCCAAAAAAGAGACGGAGTTCTACTCCGTCTCTTTTTAAATTCAAATGCGACACAGGAATCAGTCAGGCAACACCGTTGTTCCGGCCTCGCCTTTGAGCGTTTCCTCAAAAAGGCTGGTTTTGGAAATGTATGCCGCGCTGCCGCCGTTCTTAACGAACTCTATTACAGCTTTAATTTTCGGTCCCATTGAGCCTGCCGGGAATGGCTTTGGCTCGCTGTTGTACAGTTTTTCCAGTTCTGAAACCTTTATCGTGCGTATTGGACGCTGCGTCGGTTTCTGATAATCCAGCCATGCTCCGTCCTCTCCGGTGAATATGGTCAGTGTCACCTCAACCTCTTCGCCACGTGCTTTGGCACGCTTCATAAGCATACAGCCGAGCAATGCGGAGGCAAGATCCTTGTCTATGACGGCTTCCGCACCGGTGTACATTTTCGCACCGGGTCTGGCTTTTCCGTTATTCACAAAATCCACTCCGTAATTGCATTTGTAAACTTCCTTTCCGTCCTGACTGACAGGGGCGACCTCGCACACCGGAACGCCACCGCCGCCAACGGTTATTGGCACTATGCCTTTTTCAAGCATGGCTTCTATCGCATCAATTTCCACTATGTCTATGGGAGCGGGAGATGGAACTACGCGTCTCCATATTTCGTTTCCGGCGGCATCCTTCTTGTACATTTTCATCTGCCAGCCGCCTTTGGCACGCTCATCGGCCTCATCCTTTGTATAGGACTGCCCCACATATTTTGTAGGGTTCTTGAAAGCCGGGTCATTCCTGTCAACCACAACCTGTGTGACAATTCCAGCCACCAGATTATTCAGCCCACGGGCACGCAGCTCATTGTTCAGCTGGCCAAGCATGAATGACATAGCACCCTGTGTATCAGCAACGCACACATCAAGTGGCAGTCCGAACAGGCTGTCCCTGCATTTTTCGGAGCGCAGCAGAATGTTACCAACCTGCGGGCCATTGCCATGCGTAAGCACATAGGAATCTTCCGGATGATTTTCCATTATATCAGCCACGAGGCGGCATGTATCCGCCGTACGCTGCCACTGCATGGGAATGTCCGGGTTGATTGCCTTTCCGTTCTTATCCTTAAGGCCTACCGGGGCAACTTCATTGCCACCGAAGGCAAAAATTCTTATTTTCTTCATTTAAAATCTCCTGATTGTATTTACTGCAGAATCTTAATATTTTCCGCAGGATTCATGACTGAAGAAATCCTGACGGAAAGGAACCGGTACCGCATATGAAGAACAGCTGAAACTTATTCCCGGCTGTTTTACGGAACAGTTTTCATATAATCTTCCGCGGCCTTGCGAAGCTCCTTTGTAAATTGTGTTAAATATTCAGGCTCTTTGGCAAGTCTGTCAAGCAGAGCCTGTGTCAGTTCAAGCTGTATTCCCTTAAGCGCTGGTCTGTTGACAATATTATCAGGAGATTTTCCAGGAAGTCTGCGGCATGGATATTCAACAGTAAACCCGGCTGCGGAAAGGCGGGAGGAAGCAAGCGCGGCAGCAGCCTCATTTCCACCACCAACGCATACGGCTTCCCCTGAATCCCTGCTGGCATGAATGGAAATTCCCAGTATGGCTGCTGCTGCAGTTTCAAGAGCTTCCGGATCATCAAAACGTGAAGCTGTAACATGATATTTCTTAGCATCAGCGCCGTATCCCTCAAACAGATAAAGAGACCAGTCATCGCCAGCTGTTTTTTCAGCCAGCCAGGAAGTTCCACGCTCAATATCCCCGCCATGAATAGCAAAAACAGCAAAAGGGGATTTTTTTCTCAGTGAATATATCGAGAAATCCTTATTCTGTATGAATGTTGCTTTTATTTCGGAAACCGAAGAAAACAAATCTCCAGATGACGGCTTAACAGCTGCTATTCTGGGTACAGGTACGGATTTTATTGTATTTTCCTGCTGTATGCCGGTCCGCAAGGAAGCAGATGTCAGGATGCAACCGCCAAGACAGACAACGGCAGCAATCAGAAAAGATTTGTGAAATACTTTATAAAAGTTAAGGATTTTCATGTACTGTTTTTTCAAAAAGCAATAACCATCAGATAATTTCAATGCAACATACCTATACTGTTCTTTCTTATCAGTTCCCGGAATTTGGGGATATACTCTTCTGAAACAAGGCCTGAGGCTTCAGCAACAAACCCAGCCTCCGTACTGGTTTTCCCAGCCAGCTTTCCTAACTCTTTTGCCTCATTGAAAACAAGACGTCTGAGTTCAGGACTACCGAATCTCACTATCTTTATAAAAGAGTCCTGGCCAAAGTAACCATAAAAATATGCCAGCCTCTCCTCAAGAGTAAAAGCCGGGAACGAAACATATCCTGCGGTTGTGCGGAATCCGCGCATACAGAAACGTATTTCACTGCTATCATCTCTGCATCCCATGCAGAGTCCGTCAATATTTTTATCCATCTCATGAATCAGATAATAGAACTCTGTTTCCGGCATAATGCTGCATATTTCCCTGCTTTCACAAGGAAGAATCTGCTGCGGAATTATAATACGTTTCACTCCACGGCTTCGGTATCTGCGCGCTGATGCAGAATTAAAACAGAAACCAAGAATTCCCATATGCCATTCAGGCATATTTACATTTTTACTATAGTTTTCACTGATATGCCGGTTCAGTCCCACTGCTTTCTCATACAGTTCAATCTGTTCCGCGTCCGCCAGTATAAAACCATCTGCACGTTCTTCCTCAAAAATTTTTCTTAAAGCGGGGATTCTTGTACTCCAGTCCGGTCTTGTCTCATTGGCATAAATGAAAAGTTTTTTTCCGGCGGAGTGAACCTCATCTGAAATTTCATGAATCTGATGAATTTTCAAACCGGGAATGCTGTGATTGTCACAGAAACTCGGAATATCATTCAGGCCGCATGAAATCTCATCAGCTCCGTTTTCCAACAGATAAGCTATTTCCCCGCGTGTACACGCTCCGGCAGTTATTTTCATTTTATTCCACCGGTGTCACCCTTGGAAACATGTCCGGATATCATATCATAAGAAAGAATCATTCTGTCAGGTGGAAGTCCCGGAAGAGCGCCGGATTTAGTAAAATAAGCATTCCCACGCCATATTATACTACCGTCATCAAGAGGAATATAACGGTCCGCGCAGTCCCTGTCACAGTTCTGATAAATTCCCCCTTTATACGGACATATTCTTGTAAGTGAATAATATTTATAAGGATAGTGAAATGCTATGCGGAATTTATTTGTCTGAAGGAATGATTCCGCCGTATAAACATCATCGGTCTCAAACATTGAGATATTAAATTCGTCCCTTAATCTGGCTGTATAATCAAGACTGTTTCTGGCCCACTGTGCAAAAAGATGTCTTCCGGCTGAAATATTTATATCACTGCCAAATTTTTTCCTTAGCCTGATAACAGTACCTATATCATTTGCCGAAACTTCCGGCTTCCAGTATAATTTCAGCATGGCAGGAACAAGACCGCATAATCTTTCAAGATGAAAATCAGTAAGTATCGGAACCGACACAACAGGCTCTACACCCATATCATGCACTTTTTTTATGTCTTCCGGCGAAGGAAGCATGTGTTCACATGAATCACTGCCTAAATAAACTTTTGATATTTTTCCGGGAATTTTTTTTATACCGGAAAGCTGCAGTGGTGTAAGAAATATGGCTTTTTCAGTTTTCATGGCGAAGACGTCTCATATTTTTGAATATATCAAAGGTTTCTTTTTTAAAATTCTCATAATTATCAGTTCTGCCCGCCACAGCTACAAGTTTTTTAGCATATGCGAAAACTTTTTTTCTGTGAGAGAAATCCGTAAGCCTCACAAGTTTAAGCCAGCCGGCTTTTTTGGCATAACTGTAAAAACACTTTATTTCCGTGTCAATATCTATCCAGCGGCAGTGAAATTTCTTTCCTTCTGCATAATAATATCTGTGGCAGAATTTTTTTCCGTCACCGGGTGTTCCTGTACAGCCTTTGCAAAGTCCATCCATGTTAACGCAAATGTCATCAGAAAGGAAAAAGACTTCACTTTCCATACCGGAATTGGCAAAAAACGATATGCTTTCCTCAGGAAAAAAATGCTGATATATTACAAACCGTGAAAAACCGTATGACTTATACCAGTCCAGCGCAGCGCGGTTCAGACAGAATGCGAGAGAACTTAAATGCCATTCAGGAACAGGACTGACAGCAGGATAATTTCTTACAACTTCCGGACTGGAAGCTATAAAACCATCCAGCCCGCAGTCCATAAGTTCACGCATTTTAAATATTGCTGTTTTCAGATTAATGGCATTTATTTCATTTACTGCGACAAACATTCTGCAGCCACGTGAATGGGCATATTCAATAGTTTTCCTTATGGCCGGAACAGACGCATTATTTACATTGCATTCAGGATTCTTTATATGGCTCGGAATTCCATTTATGCCGAAATAAATTTCACCTGCACCGCCATCAGCAAAATATTCCGCTTCCTCAAGTGTTCTTATGCCTGCTTTTATTTTCATAATTCAAACACTTATGTTTCCTTAAAGCATTCAGACCGGCTGTTTCAGTTTCCAATAGTATTTTCCCTTGAAAAACCGTCTTTCGATAAGACCTTTCTTTTCAAGAACAGTTCCTGCATTCATAACTGAATTTCCGTCAGTGCAGTCTCTGCAGAGAGGTATTTTTTCCGCAGCTGCGATAACTTCAGCTGTACTTTTTTCCGTTCCGTCTTTCAGTATCTCAAAAAGACATTCCTCGTTTTCGTTCAGGAATCCTGTTTTTCTGTTCCTTACTGTGGGAATATCTTGTTTCAAAACAGCTGTATTCCCCACTGGTTTTATCCCGGAGGGTGGAACATAATCGCCAAAAATTTCTATATAGCTTCTTTCCAGACCGGCACATTTTTCCTTCAGTCCGCATTTCTTACAGCCTGGGACATGCTTTCTGGCTGCCGCAGCGGTTTCATCAAGAACAGTACGCTTCCCGTCGGGATCGGATACTACCGTATTAAAAGGATTAAGTCCTATGCTTAAACTTTCACGTCCTTTAAGGAAGCAGGCCGGCACATTCAGAAAAAGAATTCCATCTTTAAGACCTATGCTTTCCATAAGTTCCAAAGCTTCCGCAAAAGGCTCAGTGCAGGCTTCAAGCGGGATTCCAAGTTTCTCATGGTTCTTAAGCATTGACCCGGTATAAAGCGGATAAACAATGATAAAACTGCGTACTCCCATGGCCAGGAAAGTGCGCAGCATATCCGCAAGACGGAAATATGTATATTTTGTGATCAGGAAATTAACACTTACCCTTACTTTAAGGGCACGGAGTGTTTTAAGTCCAGACACGGATTTTTCAAAGGCCCCTTTATGACCCATCAGCCTGTCATGCTCCTCCGGAATATCTGAAGCAAATGAGAATTTGCAAAGCGTCAGCCCGGCTGCCGCAAGTTTTCTGCAGAAGTTACGGTCACCAAGTCTTATGCCATTTGTCTGAACCCTTATAAAAGGAAACCCTATCTTTTTTGCAAGAGAAACCGCCTTGATAATATCCGGCGAAACAAGAGGATCGCCACCGGTAAAACCTATTCTGCGGTATCCCTGCTGCCATGCGAGATAAATACTTTTTGCCGTCTGATTAAAAGATGCGAGTCTTTCCTTGTCGAAATTTCCCTGAGAACAGAACATACACCTGGCATTGCAGGTGTAATTAAGCATAACCTCATAACAGGCATTTGAAGAAATCTTTCTATCAGTATCACTCATATCCGTGCACCATACGGAAAAGGGGCAGTTTCAATCCTTCTTCCGCCATACTGCATAGCGAGCTGCGTACTACGGCAGAAAGTTTTTCCTGACTTTTGAAAATTCTCTGTTTTTCCTCAGCCGGCATATTCAATCCATCAAGTCTTGCAAGCGTGCCTGCGAGACATGCATTACAGTGAAATTTTCCGCCACGGCGGGCAAGGCTTTCAAAAAATTTCTGTCTGCATACCTCCAGACCGTAATTCAAAACAGCTCCTCCGTATTCTGAACCTGTGCGGCAACTGTCTTCACCAGAAACAGTACTTATTTCATTATTTCCTTTTTGCATAAGCCCTGTCAATTTATAACTTACACGTTCTTCAACAGGAAGAGCCATTAACTTATCACATGGATAAAAATCACCTGATGCATCAAGAGTAATACTTCCGCAGCCACATGGTTCAATGCCGCCTTCCACAGCAGACAAGGTCTCATACATATTTGCGATGACAAACGGTACACGTCCATGTTTTATTTCAGATATATAGTAATTCTTAAGCTGTACAGCCGAGGCAGACAAAGCCTCTATTGATGAATCAGGCCAGAAACAGCTCATATCAGGCGCCCAGCCTGCTGACGCAAACCCCAGGGCCGCTATATGCAGAATATTTTCTTTCAGATAATATGCGTTTTCCGGGCGTACAACGGCGCATACTGAAATATTGCCACGCTCCGCCACCGGGACAGCAGCAAGTACGGAATCATATACGGATTCACTGTCCGGATAACTGCTGAATTTCACAGGGCAACGGCAGTCATGTTTATGCGGTTCCACTGAACAGCATTCTGCAGCATGTTTATAACTTGTATTCCTGAAATGGCGGAACCGGTCGTTATTTTCCTTACTGCCATCGAGACTTACCGTAATACTAACATTCTCATGTCTGAAAAAAACAAACCAGTCATTATCAAGCAGTGTTCCGTT
>CACZRG010000024.1 GCA_902783485.1 uncultured Elusimicrobium sp. | reverse complement strand
TTAGTGGCTATTTCAAGAGCGGTACGCGCCGGCATGGCTGAAACCCCTGATTCCCTGCAGGTCTCCGAGGCTATGCGGTGTACCATAAGACACTGGCGTACCTCGCCTAACATATCGGAAGCATCATTTGAAGCTGACCCGTCCACGGCAAGAGAAACCGGCACGCCTAATTTAAGATAAAGCGGCACCGGGGCTATTCCTGAGCCAAGACGCAGATTTGATACAGGACAGTGCGCAACACCTGTTTTGCTCCTGGCCAGTTTTTCCGCCTGCTTCTCATTTACCCATACACAGTGCGCGAACCAGGCATTTCCTTCCTCAAGCCAGCCGCAGGATTCCATATACTCTACGGGAGCCATGCCGAATTTTTCCCTGCAGAAAGCTTCCTCATCTTTTGTTTCTGCGAGATGAGTGTGCATTCTTACCTTCCATGTTTTAGCCATTTCAGCAGTCAGCTTGAGCAGATCAGTTGTTACGGAGAAAGGCGAGCATGGGGCCATGGCAACGTTTGTCATAGAGAATTTTGAAGTGTCATGGTATTTGCTGATAAGCCGCCAGCAGTCATTCATAATAAAATCTTCGCTCTGCACAACCGAATCCGGCGGAAGGCCGCCTTTGGAACGGCCCAGGGACATGGAACCGCGTGTAGCCGTGAAACGCATTCCCACTTCAAGAGCTGCTTCAATTTCCGTATCAATAAAATTTTTGCTGTTCTTTTCAGGGAAAAGATACAGGTGATCTGAACTTGTAGTACAGCCTGTAAGCAGCAGTTCGCCTAATCCTACCTGAGCGCTGGTATAAATAGCATCAGGATTAACGCATGCCCATATATCGTAGAGGTATGTAAGCCAGTCAAAAAGTTTAGCGTCCTGAACCTTCGGAAGATTACGCGTAAGCGTCTGATAAAGATGATGATGGGTATTAACCATTCCAGGCATTACGACGCAGTTTTTAGCGTCGATAACCCTGTCCGCCTTTACACGAAGTCCTTTGCCAACCTTTTTTATTTCAGGGCCCTCAATATAAACATCTCCGCCTTTTATCTCACGACGGCGGCCATCCATGGTAAGAAGGACCTTTGCGTTCTTTATCAACAAGCTGCTGGTTTTCTCTTTCATTATACTGTCTCCGTAATGTTTTAAATATCACGCCCTGTATTTTCTGCCACGGCGCAATCGTATTTTCCGAATCAGGGTATGGACAGTTTCCGTTTCTATGTTTCTGTTTTGGTTTCAGAGATTCAGAAAACTTTGTTATTTTCCTTTAATATTATAGTAAAATAAGGGAAAGGAAACGCTGTTTAATACGTTTTAAGGCCATGCCATGCAAAGACACAAATGGAAAACAGGACTTTCCAGGCAGGAGGCAGAACGGCATTTCCATAAATTCTATCCTTATACCGGAGGAAGCGTTAATGAATAAGAATATTTTCCTGACCGACGCGCAGCTTAAAAGCGAGGCGGAGAGATGTCTTTACTGCGAGGAGAAACCCTGCCGTGAAGCCTGCCCCGCCGGATGCTCGCCGGCAGATTTTATGATGGCTGTGCGCCAGATGAAGAAGAGCGACATTAAACGCGCCGCAAAACTTATACTTGCAAACAACCCTTTTGGCGGCGTGTGCGGAACTGTATGCCCCGACTGGTTCTGCATGAAGGCCTGCTCACGCAAGACTTTTGACAAACCGATAAATATTCCCGCTGTTCAGGCTGCCATTATAAACAAGGCCAAGGAACTTGGCTGCCTGCCTTCATTCAAGGCTGAAAAATCCAATGGAAAGAAAGTAGCCATTGCAGGTGCAGGCCCGGCCGGACTTGCCGCTGCAGCCATGCTGGCACAGAAAGGCTATAAAGTTGATATTTTTGAAAAATACGATGAAGCAGGCGGAGCCTGCAACCTTATTCCCTGCGGCAGACTGCCCAAGGCAACACTGCAAAGTGAAATTGAATTTATCAAAACACTCGGAGACATAAACATACATCTTTCAGAAAAAGTAACCGATCCCGCGGAATACAAAAAGAATTACGACGCAGTAATCACCGCCGCAGGAGTGGAATCACAGCTGAAACTGAATGTTCCGGGAGAGGACAAGGGCATTGAAGGGCTTGAATACCTGCGCAATGCGGGAAAATATGATGTCAAAGGAAAAGGCGTAGCCATTGTAGGCGGCGGAGCCGTAGCAGCAGACTGCGCTCTCATAGCGCTTCAGAATGGTGCGGCAAAAGCAGAGATATTCACACGCAAGAATGCCGGCGACATCAAACTTTCCGAACATGAGCTCATGGATCTTATAAAAGCCGGCGTTAACATAAATGGCAGAAGCCGCCTTACAGGCATTTACGAAGACGGCGCCACATTTGTACGCCTTGACGGATATTCAAAAGACGCGCCAGGAACTGAACAGAAACGCCCTGACATTGGCCTTGTGATTCTTGCCATAAAGAATCTTCCCGCTATCGAGGACAAAAAAACAGAAGGAGTTTTCTTCGCCGGAGACGGTGCCAGTAGCGGCGGTTCCGTTGTGGAAGCCGTTGCATCAGGTAAAAATGCTGCCTGCAAAGTGCATCACTGGCTTTCCGGCAAACCTGCTCCGGAAATAAAGGACGACCGCAAAAACACCTGCGTCCTCGCCGGAAAGGATATGCTTCCTGTTTCGCTGGAAACGGATTTCTTCGGTTATAAGATGTCTTCCCCATTCCTCATTTCCGCTGCCCCCCATTCAGACGGATATGAGCAGGTAAAGGCAGCATACGAAGCCGGCTGGCCTGGTGTAATAATGAAGACCTCCTTCGACGGTCTGCCAATACATATTCCGTCGCAGTACATGGTAAAATTCAATGACGACACTTACGGCAATTCGGACAATGTTTCCGGCCATGCGCTTGACCGCGTATGCGCAGAAGTAGCAAAACTGGTAAAGGAATATCCTGACAGGCTTACCGGTGCCTCAACCGGCGGTTCAGTTACCGGTGATGACGAGCATGACAGAAAAGTATGGCAGAGCAATACACTGAAGCTTGAAAAGGCCGGGGCAAAAGTTGTTGAATACTCGCTTTCCTGCCCGCAGGGCGGCGATGGCACAAAAGGTGACATAGTATCACAGGACCCGGAACTTTCCGCCAAAATAGTAGGCTGGGTAATGGAAGTTTCAAATCCTGATATTCCGAAACTCTTCAAACTTACCGGAGCAGTTACCTCAATATGGCAGGTTGTGAATGCTATAAAGCAGGTTTTTGCAAAATACCCGGGCAAGAAAGGCGGAATAACGCTGGCAAATTCCTTCCCGTCGCTTGCTTTCAGAGAAAGACTTTCAGGCAAAGGCCGCTGGGACGAAGCCATGGTAACCGGAATGTCCGGCGAAGGCGTAGCCCCGATAAGCTATCTGAGCCTTTCCAAGGCAGCAGGCCTTGAAGTTCCAACCTCCGGCAACGGCGGCCCGATGAACTATATGGAAGCCGCAAACTTCCTTGCCCTCGGAGTAAAGACAGTTCAGTTCTGCACCGTGGTAATGAAATACGGCTACGGAGTGATAAAAGAGCTGGAAGCCGGTCTCAGCCACATGATGGAAGAGCGCGGATTCAAGAGCATAGACGAGCTGCGCGGCTGCGCTCTGCCAAAGCCCATAACAGACTTCATGGAGCTTACTCCTGTAAAGGATATTCCGGAAGTAAACAAAGACCTGTGCATAAGCTGCGGAAACTGCCAGCGCTGCGGTTACCTGGCCGTAAAACTGGACGCGGACAAAAAGCCGGTTTTTGACGCCAGCAAATGCGTAGGCTGTTCAATCTGCACAAAGAAATGCCCCTCCGGCGCACTCAGAATGAGAAAGCGCACACAGGAGGAATGGGACGTCTGCCCCGAAAAGCTGTAAACACTGAAAAGACGCCTTCCCATAACGGGGAGGCGTCTTTTTATATGGCCCTTTGCAGATAAAAATTATATCAGCCCCCACCTGACAATGCTCTTCTTTAACAAAGCTGAAAACAATTCAGATATTTATGATAGAAAATTCAGACAGAAACGATTTCCCAGCAGACAATTCCGAAAAGCTGGCTCCGGGCAACTTATATAAAAACAGCCATGAAAATATAAAAGCCGCTTACGAAAAAATGTTTAAAGAGGCTATTGAAAACGGGAATATAGATGACATATATTTTGAGGAACGCCAGAAAATTGAGGACACATCTGAAAAAGCAGCCAAAGGGAAAAGAGAAACAGATATTTACATATTAAAAGAAACATTTAAAAACATACATAACAGTAAAGAAAACCTGAATATTCTGGAAAAAAAGTACAGCAATCTTATGAATCTTGCTGCTGAATGCGGCACCAT
>CACZRG010000023.1 GCA_902783485.1 uncultured Elusimicrobium sp. | reverse complement strand
GTCTGCAGCAGTGCATCCATGCCTGCTTTTCCTGCAGAATACGGAATAACATCTGTGGTTTCAGGTTCTCCTTTTGTTATTGTTCCGGTTTTATCCAGTGCCACAATCTTTATTTTTCCTGCCTGTTCAAGCACGGAAGCGTTTTTGAAAAGTATTCCGTTGCGGGCGCCGGCACCACTGCCCGTCATTATAGCCGCAGGTGTTGCCAGGCCGAGAGCGCATGGGCAGCTTATCACCAGAACCGATATGGCCCTGCTGAGAGCAAAACTCATTGACTGCCCTGCGGCAAGCCAGACCACGGCTGTTATAACAGACAGAATTATTACTACCGGTACAAAAATACCTGCAATTTTATCCGCAGTTTTTGCTGCTGGCGCTTTTGTAGCTGCAGCGTCGCTTACCATGCGTATTATCTGTGCTATTACTGTTTCACTTCCGGTCCGCTCTGCGCGGCATTTTATATACCCGGAACAGTTTATTGTAGCGGCGCTTACTTTGTCTCCGGGCTGTTTATCAGCAGGTATGCTTTCGCCGGTCAGCATACTTTCATCAACAGAAGCAATCCCTTCAATGAGCATTCCATCTGCAGGAATACTTCCTCCCGGCTTTACCATAAAAATATCTCCAGGGCGGATCTGTTCAGCGGGAACAGATATTTCTCTCCCGTTTTCAACAAGAATGGCTGTTTTCGGCGACAGATTCAAAAGACTTTTTATTGCGACAGTAGTACGGCCTCTTGAAACTGATTCCAGCATTCTGCCCAAAGTTATCAGTGCTACTATCATAGCGGCGCCTTCGAAATACAAATTATGAGCCGCTGCCTTTACAGCTGCCTCATTCCCAGCAGACTGGGCAGCATAAATACCGGAAAGTGAAAACATGCTGTAAACAAATGACACACCGGACCCAAGCGCCACAAGAGAATCCATGTCAGGAGCAAGATTCAGCAAGGCCCTGAATCCGCCTGTAAAGAATTTACGGTTTATTATCATTACCGCGGCAGACAGAAGCATCTGCACAAACCCCGATATCAAAGGGCTGCAGGCAATAAATTCTGGTAATTTCAGATGGAACATCCCGTGCCCCATTGAAATATACATAAGCACAGCAAGAAAACCAAGCGACCATAAGAGGCGCCGTTTCAGATGCGTGGTTTCCTTGTCCCGTAGGAGTTCCTCCTGTTCCAGCAAAGAAGAAGCAGAATTACCGGAGGAAGGAAGAAGCGAAGCGCCGTAACCGGCATTTTCGACCGCCTTTATAATATTTTCCGGATGCGCTTCTCCCTCGACAGTCATTGAATTTGCAAGCAGTGAGACAGAACACTCTTTTACGCCATTTACGCTTCTTACGGCTTTCTCAACCCTCGCAGCGCATACAGCACAGCTCATACCTGTAACCACATATCTGTCCATATCATTAATCTTACCATTTTGTGGTATCCATATAATCTGTAATATCTGCACGGTTTACCACATGATTCTGAATGGGTTATGCCGCAAAAGCCCCGGCTACACGACTGAAAAGAAGGCATATCGTTTTTCTCTCAGTATTTAGGTATGACAGGCTCTGCATAATATGCCGCAACGGGCTGTATTTTTATGTTCTTTCCGGCTGCGGCATTGAGTGCATCCGCTATTTTGTCTCCGTCCTCACCAGGAGTTGTTTCATATACAGCTGTCTTTCCAATAAATACGGTACCATTCCGGTATTCAGCCACAGGAACATGAACAAGGCTGTCTGTATAATGATAGATACCGGCTATTCTGCCGGCAGCGAGATATGCCAGTTCAAGACGGCTTCTGTCATTATGAGGCATAGGTGTAAAAACATATTTTCCGGCGACATTAACTGCGCCTGATACCCCGTCAACAGCAACAGTTCCATTACTCCAGCTGTTCATATCCAGGGCGTACAGATCCCTGCGTGACAGATTTGATGGGTGATCACCGAATACGGCAGAAAGAAAGGCTGTGCTTTTCTTATCAGCTTTGTCCATCACACGCTGCCACAGTGCTGCTCCGGCTCCGGGATTGAAACCGGCCTTTGAGCAGAAATCAAAAGCCCGTCTGTCAGCCGCTTTTTCCGCAGGCATGGTTATAAACTTAGCCTGGGCTGCGTCCCCGGCAGCATGTAAAGCTATCAATTCAACAGAGGAACTGTCCCCACCCGCAATCAGGGACGCCAACGTAAAAACTGATGAACGTTTAAGCTGATTTAAAAGCGGGTCGCCGTTCTGCCCGTGAGCCAGTTCATGGGCTATCACAAACGCTATCTCTGATTCTTCATAATCAAGAATATCAAATGTTCCGGCATTAATACTTATATTGTGTCCGAGTGTGCAGAAAGCGTTGAACGAGGTTTGTGAATTAACAAAATACTGATACGGTTTTTCTGCAAGAGAAGGGTCTTCAGCCGAAATAACACTAACAAGCCGCTGCATAATGCCTTCAAGCTGTACTTCCGCTTTTTTATTTTTACTTACCCCGTATTCCCTTTTCATGCCCGCCAGCATAGCATCACGTCCACTATTATCAAGATATTTCAGATTAAAGTAAATCATTCCATACTGAATTCCAAGGCTCATAATACTCAGTACAGTTCCGGAGTCGAAAGCATATACCGGAACGGGAACCGCAACATTATGCGACATTACCAGACAAAGAAAACAGGATATATATATTTTTTTCAAGCCACGTTTCATAACTGAATTATACAGTATTTTTCCATACAACTTATTTTCACGGCAAATCTTCAGTCATAGAGATTTCTAAGGTTTATTATATTATTCATTAGGTATGCTAATATTATATAATTAAAGAGAATTATGAAAAACAGATTTTTTAAGTTTATTATTTCACTATGTCTGACAGCTGCCGTGGCGGATTTTCTTCCTGCCATGGCTGAAGCGCAGACATCTATTTCCAGAAGACAGTCTTTTCAGGAGCAGATTCAGTTTAATTCAGAGCTTGAGAACGGAAAAGACGTAAGTTTCGCACAGGTTCTTGCCGATCCGGACAATCTGCAGCTCAACATGGCATATGCAAAAACACAGATACGGCATGGAGACATCAAAGGCGCTTCCGGCACACTTGAAAGAATGCTGCGCGTAAACCCCAGACTGCATGAACTGAGACTTTTCTATGCGGCAGTTCTTTACCGTCTTGACAATATAGCAGAAGCCAAGATGGAACTTCAGAAACTTGAAGGCATAAAACTTCCGGAAAAAGCAGTTAAGGAAAAAAAGGAGCTTACACGACTCATCGCAATACGCGAGAAAACATATACATTAAATGCGCAGATTTCCGCAGGAATAGTGCAGGACAGCAACAGGAACTCATTTCCGGAAGACGAAACCATAGTTTATCCTAATGGCGCAACCCTTACATTCGAAGGTGAAGAAAAAAAGGATAAATCCACTATAGGCATAGCGGCTGTAAATTTCGAGCGCAAGACAGGAATGTACGGCCAGAACAGTTTCTTCTTAGGTGGATCATACTATATGTCAAAGCAGGACAAACTTACAGACCTTGACATGGGAATTATGACACTGAACGGTGGTTTCAGAATGACCGGCAGAACAAGTATGCTCACTCCACAGATTGTATACAGCACTCTCAAACTGGACGGAGACTCATATCTTGACTCATACGGCGGCTCGCTCAAGTTAGACAAACTGCTTAACAAAAAGAACATAGCCTATGCAGAAGCACGCTATCTCAAGCAGGATTATCTTAATTCCGCGTCTCACCAGGATAATAAAAGCCGCAGTGGCGGAACATATGGCGGATCTATCGGATTAAAGCACATAATCAATGCCGGAATGACCTTTGAGTTAGAAGGCAGTGCCCTTGTCAAAGACGCAGATATGGATTCCTATGATACAAACACATATGGTCTGGCCGCAAGGCATTTCTGGCTTTTAGGAAAAAACACATATCTGCTCTCTTCCCTTTCCGCCTCACAGGAGGCCTATAGTAAAGCTCCTGAAACTCTTTATGAAATTCTGGTATCGCAGGGAAAAAAGAGAAAAGACACTGTAATCAGAGGGTCACTGACTTTTGGAATGCCTGTTTACAAATCGCTTTCACTCAGTCTTGCCTATGAATATTACAGCAATGATTCCAACATACAGATTTACAAATATACCAATAACAAAATGACAGGAATGCTTAACTGGAAATTCTCCATGTAATACAGGAGAAGATTCAGGGACCGGACATAACATATTAAATGCTTAAAAGGACAGAAAACATGAAGAAAATATTTTACGCGGCCTTAACATTTATTTTTCTTGTATCACTGCCTCAGACATACGTCTGTGCCGCAGGGAATACGGTAAGGAATACCGCAGGAAAAACCGCAGTCAGGCAGAGGGTAAAACGGCAGCAGCCGGCCGTAAAAGAGGAAACCAGTCAGCCAGAACAGAATAACGCCGCAGTTCATGGCGAAAAGATAGGCGTGGCTGCTTCAGTAAGTGGCACGGTTTTCTCCGGAGCCGGCAAAACCCGCAGGACAATCAGAAGTGGCTCTGACATTTTTCTTAATGAAAGGATACGGACCGGGAAAACCGGAAGCCTGCAGATTATGCTCCTGGATGAGACAGTGTTCACACTCGGCCCGGACAGCGATATGGTAATGGATGAATTCGTATACAACCCGGCGAATAATGATGGAAAGGTCTATGCGAATGTAGCCAAAGGAGTTTTCCGTTTTATAACCGGAAAAATAGCCAGAAAAGATCCCGAAAAAATGAATGTGAAGATTACCGCAGGCAACATAGGCATAAGAGGAACAATTGTAGCCGGAAAAACAGGACCTGACGGTTCTACGGTGATACTGGCAGGCCCCGGCGTAAAAAACAATTCCCGTGAAAGAGCCGGAGCAATATTTGTAACCGGAGGTTCCAGACCATGGTATGACAAGACAGGAAAAACACCTGTAAACGGGCGCTATATAAATGTTCCGGGATATGGAACAACAGTTTCACCTAACGGAGTTGTTTCCGCGCCAAGGAAAATGGCTGCCGAACTTAATGAGCTGAATAAAATTCTTGCTGCCGGTCCGCGCATAAGCATGAAAAAAGGCGAAGCAGACGGTGGAACTGAAGACGGAGTTGCTCCGGAAGAAGCACCTGTAACAACAACCTCGGGTCAGAGAGCCGTAGAAACACAGGAGGAAGCATCCGGCCAGAAGGAACAGGATACCAGAATTGAAGATGTGAATGTCAATTCCACGGAATACTCACTTACAGACAAATTCCGCAAATATATTCCACTTTCAATGAATGAACTGAAAAACCTGGCTGGTGGCAGAAATACCACCGCGACATATTCCAAATATAATATTCCAATTAAAGGCACGGTTATATATGCAGGATATACTGAAAGCGGAGTTCCACATAATATAAGTGGCTACGAAAACAATGAGACAGCAGGTTTTGTAGCCTCGTTCAAAGCAAAAATGAATTTTTCAGATCCTGATGCGATGACACTTACAGATATGAACATAGGCTTCTACCAAAGCGGTAGGGCTTTAAGCAATGGTTCTTCAGCATATCATGAAGGACGTATTACTGACTACAGCCAGAAAAGCGACAGAACTGTTTATGTAACGACAGAAGAATACGGAGATGTGAGCATAGCTTCCGTTAAATTCGGCGAGTCAGATTTCGCCACAGACTCTACAATTGCAAAAATAGACGGCAGCGCCAAATTCTCAACTGCAAATTTACCAGCTTTTCCAGACATGATTCTGGATTTAAGTGTAGAAAACATTGTTGTTATGTCAACTGGAAATCCTGTATTGTTAACTGGAACATTTAATACATCCTCTATATCTTCCGAACTGCCTGCAGAGGAACTGTTCGCCATGAACAGCTCAGGCGATGACATAGTAAGGCTTAACAGCATGCAGCAGAAAAAAGCAGATTACACAGCCACAGGCGTATGGTATATGAGCGACGGGAATATTAACAAGAAGTACAATGCAGATTTCCGTACTACAGTAAATTTTCTTGAAGGCACTTTTTCAAATACAGAAGTCAATCTGAGATATGAAGACAACTCATATACATACCGTAATGAGAATACTGTTAACTATATCCGTGCAGAGACTCAAACTCCGCCATATCATGAAAGTTCCGGTTATGATTCCACAAGATATCTTGAAAACAGATTTGTCATAAAAGATATAGAAGCCGTTGGGACTCCTGTACCAGATATTTATCATCCTGGCAATAAGATAGCTGCGGAAGGATATTTTACAGATTCTTCTCTCAATGTGCCTTCAATAAATGTTATACTGCACCCGCAGGACAATGACCGGATTGCATACTACAACTACTCTGATGTTTTGACAGGCAACGGCAGCAATATACAGAGTGCTACTGTTCCAATGTCACAGGAAGACTTTACCACCTGGAAAGCAGAATGGACTCCACCGGACAACCATGTGACATACGATATGCACTATCTGCTTCCTGAAAGTTCAGAATTTGAAGATTTCTACGGATCTCTTGTACTAAGTAAAAGCAATGCTGGCCCATCCAACATACAGCTGGATGGTAATTTTAATATAACTTCTAAAGGAAGCAATGATACATTTATAGCCTCCTGGTCCGGGATTTCCATTACCGGGCCTGTAACCAATATAACAGACATAACAGTCGCCGGGCCTGGAAATACGCAGCAGCCAGGTGGTCCTGTAACTGATAACCCCTATAATTCAAGCAGCGCTACGGTATCGCTGCTTGAATTAATGCAGAGCGGAAATCCTGGAATTCTTACCGATCTGATCATAGGACAGAATGGAAATACACTTCTTCACGCGAAAGTGTACAGTCAGGAAAGCAATTAACCTGACATACTTAAAACGCCGGGGACACAATTCCCGGCGTTTTAACAATTAATCACCAATTCAAATATTAAACCTGATTATTATGAAAAAAACAAAACTTATATACCTGATTTCAGCAGCCTTATTCTGCGTAGCCATGACATCATGTGACAGAAAAAGCATGACCAACAGCAATACAGACTCCACGAAAACCATAGCAGATTCTGAAAATAAAGCCAGACACGCATCATTGGTCGGAATGCCAAACCCGTGGACAGACACAAACGCGGCGGAAGCGGAAAAAACAGCCGGGTTCACACTTGGAATACCGGAAGGCGCCACGGATATAATTTACAGGATTCTCAAATCGGAAAAACTTGTTGAAATGGATTTCAGACTTTACGGTGAACGGTGGACAGCACGGACAAAACCAGCAGCAGATACCGAAGATATTTCAGGAATGTACTTCAAATGGTCTTATGATTCCGCAACGGATACCGCCCTTCTGCCTTTGCCAGGCAAAGAAAGAAGGGCGGAAAGTTCAGGAAAGCACATTCTTTCCGCTCTGTGGTTTGACAAAGAAAATTCCCGTGTTTACAGTCTTTCCGTGTCAGCCAGTGAAAAACAGCCTCTTTCCCCGGCAAAAACAATATTCGGACCTGCCCTGAAAAAATAACAATTAAATCCACCCCGCCTCAAACATTTCTGTTTTCATTATTTCACCAGGTTTTCATAAAACAGCTTTGCCTGAAACTTCAGAAAGGACTTAGGAAAAAGAATGCGGACGGAGGTACAAGCTGATACATATTTATCGCCGCACCCATGGCGAGGAAAGGGCCAAAAGCCATTGCCGAACCGCGCCCTGCTTTCTTCATAAAAATCAATGTGAAACCATAAATTGTTCCTAAAAGAGCGGCCATCATTACAGAGGTAATAACACCGCGCCATCCACAAAGCGCACCTATTGCGCCCATAAGTATTATATCCCCCTCACCAACGGCATCTTTCTTGTATATAAGTTTCCCAAGGACGGCAATTGCCCATATACTGCCAGCTCCTGTAATTATACCTATACCGCTCTGTCCTATGCAGCCGGCCCAGCTGTAAGCATAAGGCTGCAGACATGGATTCCATGGTGAACCTATAAGACCAAGCGCCACAAGTATTATAGAAAACAGATCGGAAATCATCATTGTCTTAAAATCTATAACACTCATAACTATCATCGTATAAAGTGCTGGAAGTGCGATAAGCAGCCAAGGCCAGTAATGACTCCAGTGCGCGTAAAAAAGCATTGTAAGAACACCGGTAATCAGTTCAACAGCAGGATACTGTATTGATATTGGTTCCTTGCACACCCTGCATTTTCCCCGGAGCAGCAGCCAGCTGACAACAGGTATATTGTCATACCATTTTATCTGTGTTCCGCATTTAAGACAATGTGACGGCGGAAAGACTATTGATTCGTCAGCAGGAAGGCGGAAAATACATACATTAAGAAAACTACCTATGATAAGGCCAAGACCGAAAAAGAAAATAATACCAAACATAAATCCTCCACCGGATACTTAAAGTTCACTCCACACAACAGAGTCATTTGAATCGGAATGGCTGCAGTTTACTATCACATTCCCCCATGTACGAGGTTTCTTTTTATCATTATAGTAAATCCAGCCGCCCTCATCTGTTATTTCGCTCTGAAGAAGGACTTTATTGCTGTCATTATGATTCGTGCCAGGAATCTGTGTTATTGGAATTTCAGGAATATATTTTCCATCTTTTACAAGACATTCAAGATCATCTTCCGGATAGGCATTGTGTTCAGCAAAATAGACCTGTATTGCACTGCGAAGACTGGCAAGTCCGGCCTTTGTATTAGCTTCCTTTGAACGCACGATAAGATCCTGGAATTTCGGAATCGTTATTCCTGTAAGAATTCCTGTTATAAGAACCAGGATAAGCAGTTCCCACCATGTAAATCCACGTCTGCAAATCATTATACTCTCCGGAAAATCTTTATGTTTCAGATAATAATTAATAGTCTATTTTATTATAGCGCTTGCGGTCAAATGTGAATTACCTATCTTGAATGAAATTTGAAAAAAACATAGTTTTTTTATGTGAAGGACTGTTATTGAAAGATATATAATATATGTATTCTCAATCAAGGAGAGTTAAGTGAAAAAGTTTCTGTTTTTTCTGTTTTTTGTTCTGGCTGGAACTTTACCAGCACATGCCGGATATTTTGATAATTTCAAAGGGGTGTCCGCTGCAGATATAAAGCCTTTTGCGTGGGATTTAGGCAGCCTGTTAGGTTCGGGCACGGCAAACACTGCCCGCTCGCTCGGCTTCTCCGGTTTTGACATAGGTGCCCATTCCGGGATAATGCTCAAACCATCGAAAGATAATAAAGTACTTGACGACAACAAAGCCATAGGTATCGGGCTTGTTCAGCTTGAAATAGGAATGCCTTACCGCATAGATGGATTCATACGCGGAAATGAATACGAAGGTGTGGCTGTTGCCGGCGGAGGTCTAAGGTATGGACTCTGGAATGTTTCCGATGAGACATTCAAGGTAAATGCAGCTATAGTAGGCATGGGCAATATGGTAAGCGCAAAAAGTTTTTATGCTGTTCATTGGAACGCCACGCTTATAATGTCAATGAACCTGCCTGTTGTCTCCCCGTATATTTCAGCCGGCGTAGATGAAACCTATCTTGTTGCACAGTCTGTTGAAGACAATACGCTTGAAGGAAAAAGCGTCCGCACGACCATGCCAAGATATGCAGCCGGGCTCCGTGCAAAATTCGGACTTGGTTACATTTCAGGTGAGGCAGCATATACACACGGGGAAATGGTAATAGGTGCAGGAGCGGGTGTAAGATTCTGAATTTTCCGTACGTGTGAACATAAAAAACGCGTCTTTAGAGACGCGTTTTTTTATTGTTGTCCGGAATTCCGTCTTTCGTGCTCAACCCTTGTATTTTTCCTTGAAATCCCTGCGCATTTCGCGGTCAATATCACGTTTCTTTATAGTTTCCTTTTTATCGGCAGCTTTCTTGCCCCTGCCGAGACCTATAAGAACTTTGGCCCAGCCACGCTTGAAATAAACCTCCAAAGCGACAAGCGCCATGCCCTTAATTTCAACGGCTCTGGAAAGACGGCGTATTTCAGTTTTTTTCAGCAGAAGCTTGCGCGTGCGTACAGGGTCAAGCTGGGTAAGGGTATTAAAGGCATAAGGAGAAATCTGCATTCCATAAAGATAAACACCGCGTGGCTCCACCCTGGCAAATGCGGATGTAATAACGCAGTGTTTAAGCCTAAGTGATTTGACTTCAGGGCCTTCAAGAGCCAGTCCCGCTTCTATGGTGTCTTCAATGAGATAATCATGCCGTGCCTTACGGTTGGTGGCTATCTGCTCGAAATTTTTGTCTTTTTCATCACTTTTTTTTGCCTTTTTCATTGTAATTATTTTACAAAATATTGTATGATATAAGCATACCGGATTGGAGAGATGGCCGAGCGGTTGAAGGCGCAGACCTGGAAAGTCTGTATACTCGAAAGGGTATCAAGGGTTCGAATCCCTTTCTCTCCGCCATAAAACCTGCGAAAGCAGGTTTTTTTATTTTATAAGCAAACACACCGCGCGGTTTAGACAGGACGCTTTTAGTCTTCCTCTGCCTCCTCCTTTTCGGCCTCGGCCTTGTAGCGGTAAATCTCTTCAAGTTTCTTGCTATACTTCTTTTTTACATATTCATCTCCAAAGAAAAAACGATCTGGTTCAATGAAATATCTTTGCAGCTCATTCAGCCTTATTCTCCAAGCACGCTTATTTTTAGCTTCCTCTGAATAGTATTCAGGGTATTTTTTCATTAAGATAGATGCCAGCGTGTCTGCTTCATCCCACATTACCCACTTGTACCTATTTGTTTTGGTGTCGTACAGTACATAGTCTGGATGTACCCATAAAGTTTTATCGGCGTTTGCTGTATCCCAAACCTGGAATCCCTCATGTTCACCAATATAATATATTATGTTATATCCGGCATTATGCCATCGTTTATCTTTTTGCAAAGCATCCATTAGCATTTTTCTTGTTTCTTTTATTTCTTTTTTTGTCATAATCTGTCCTCACTTGGCACTGATACTATGTTTTTGTACATTGGGTTTAATGCCATGTTGTCAACACGGTAATAAACGAGACTTTCAAGCTTTATATTGCTAGGAATGTCCCCAATATTGCTCCATTCTTTTGTATTATTTGGCTGTGGATCATACATAATTATTTTGTCTCCCTCTCTTTTAATTGTAACTACATGTTTTTCTTCTTTGTTATTATATCCATACACCAAGTGATACCTCTCACCTTCTTTCAGTTTTTGTGCAAAAGGCTTTATAGGATCTTCCTTGTAGTCCCCGCTTTTTAATCCTGCATTGTGTATTTCCGGAGGAAGCCCTGTCTCTGGGTCAAGCCATGCGATAGCACTATTTGCGGACAATTCCTCAACCTTTAAACCTGCCTTTATTTTGTAGCCTCTCAGACGCATTTCATACACTACCACGCATACCTGGCAGTTGTGATGATATTCATCGTCTTCGTCTTTGGG
>CACZRG010000022.1 GCA_902783485.1 uncultured Elusimicrobium sp. | reverse complement strand
GGAATATCGCTCCGCAGACACCGCCACCTGCCAGCAATCCGCTGTTTGCGGCATTGACTATGGCATCTGTATCCAATTCTGTAATGCTTATTTTTTTTATTGTAATTCTGTTCATTCCGTTCTTCCCCATCATAATTTGTTTTCCACTGAAAGAAGACAAATCATATTTTATGTTTTTTGAATCATTAACTGCTGAACTGCTGTCAGAAATATTTCAGACGCAGCCTGCCGGAAAATCAGCATTATGGACAATATTCCCCGGATTCAAAAAACATCACATGTTTTCTGATGTAAAAATACAGGTTTACACAGTTAAGGCTGCTTATGAAAAATCTAAATAATTCTTCAATGCCGGGGAATCAGGGCATTAAAAACGCAGATTAAGTTACGCTTCGGCTATGGCTTTGAGTTCTGCTACCGCTTCCTTCAGACCGCAGAAAAGCGCTCTTGCTATCACCGAGAAACCAGCGCTTACATAAGCCATATCCGGTATGGAAGCCACGGGGCCTATATTGTGATATGAAAGTTCCCCGCCAGCCTCAATATTCTTTTTAAGCTCTTTGACCAGATACGCCGCAAGCTGCAGTTTTTCCAGCTCGGCAGCCTGGTTCTTTCTGCCTAATGCTCCAGCGTATTTCACTGTAGAAAGGGAAATTGTGTCTGCACCTATTCTGTACGCTGCCCTTATGGCCTGCGGAACCGGGTCACAGTAAACTCCTGTTTCTATCCCTGCAGCAGAAAAAGTCTTTATCATTTTCGCGGCCTGCGCAGTATTGTTATCCCCAAGCATGAGACCACCACCCTCAGAGGTTTCTCCGGGCTGTTCAGGCACAAGGCATACTGAATCCGGCATTATGGAAAGTATTACCTCTTCCATTTCCGGCACCGGGGCTATTTCAAGATGAAACTGTCCAGGCACTTCACGGCGTATAAGCGAAAGGTCGGCAGGCTGAATATGTTTTCTGTCCCGGCGGTAATGCATTATTATTCTGTCTGCCCCGGCCTCCATTATAAGGCGCGCGGCCGCAGCCGGGTCGGGTTCATTGCCGCCTCTTACCTGCCGCAACGTGGCGATATGATCAATATTTATACCTATTTTTATATCATTCATAACTACCTGATTCTTCACAGAAGTTTTATATCACCGCGTCTGTATTTTCAGCAAAATATTTCAGTATCTCTTCGCCTGCAGCATTGACTTTTAAGGTTTCCCTGCCTTCAACCAGCAGACGAAGCAGAGGCTCGGTGCCTGAATAGCGTATGAAAACACGGCCTTCCGCTTCCTTTTCCATACGGGATATAAGTTCATTAAAGCCTTTAATTCCGCTGAAAGCAGGTTTATCCTTCACTTTTACGGATTTCAGGAACTGCGGATAACGTTTCCAGCCGCCACGTATGGCGCTGAATGTTTCTCCACAGGAGCGGGCCACCACAAGAGTCTGCAGAGCTGTAAGCAGGCCGTCACCTGTAGGAAAAAATTCCCTGAATACTGTATGTCCGCTTGTCTCCCCACCTATTTTGTAATCAAGACGCTCAAGCGCATCAGTTACATTCTTGTCACCGACCGGAACCTGCTCGGTTTTTATTCCCTTGCTTTCCAGGAATTTTATAAGACCGAGATTTGACATATAGGTAACGGATACGCCATCATTGGTAAGGCGTCCCCTTGCCTTTAAAAACGGAGCGACAGCGGCGATAACGTCATCGCCATCCATTTTATTGCCTTTCTCGTCACAGAAAAGGCAACGGTCTGCGTCGCCGTCAAGACTTATGCCGCAGAATGCCTTTACCACTGGAGTAACTTCCGCTATTCTGTCAGTATGAAGAGCACCACAGCGCACATTAATATTTTTTCCGTCAGGTTTATTGCCTAAAAAAACCACCTCTGCGCCTAATTTTTCAAAAACACGTGGTGCTATCTTTACGGCGGCGCCGTTCGCACAGTCAACCACAAGTCTGACACCCTTCAGATTAAAATCCACCGGCACTGTACTCAGAAGGAAATCCACATATTCCTGTGAAAAATCTTTTTTCGCCATCTGCGGGAAAGCCCGTTTGAAATTGGCTGACTCTTCGGACAGAAGCATTGTTTCTATCTCATTTTCCAGGTCATCATTAAGTTTGCGTCCATCAGGCCCGAAAAATTTTATACCGTTAAATTCAGGCGGATTGTGGCTTGCAGAAATTACCACACCGAAGTCGGCATGTTCTTTCTGTACTATATATGAAATGGCCGGCGTAGGTATTATTCCTATGTTTACAACCTTCGGCCTGCCGGCTTTTCCTATTACCGCACGGAAACCCTTGCACAGATACTTTCTTATCTGCTGCGCGGAGGCTCTGGTATCCATGCCGATAAAAATAACAGGGGCACCATCTTCAGGACTACGGTGTCTTGTAAGCACCGATGCCGCGCAGTAAGCAATTCTGCTTATGAAATCTTCTGTAAAAGGATGTTTCCACGGCACGCCTCTGATTCCATCGGTTCCAAAAAATCTGCCCATACAAAAGCCTCTTAAAAAAATCTGGCAATTATGCCTCAATATTTTATATTATATCATTATACAGAAAGTCAGGTCGAATGTACCTGGCATAAAACAAGGAAGGATGGCCGAGCGGTTTAAGGCATCAGTCTTGAAAACTGACGTACTCTTAATGGGTACCGTGGGTTCGAATCCCACTCCTTCCGAAAAAAAGCCTCAGTAGTATGAGGCTTTTTTTATGTAGAAGAAAGGACACAGTGTGTCCTTTCGGGGATTCGAAAGGCGGAAAAGCGTTTTTTAACAAGAAAATGCTTTGAGCCCGGCCTGCAGGCTGCCGGAAACAAAAGGAGGCAGACCGGAAGGCGAAATCCCACTCCTTCCGAAAAAAAGCCTCAGTAGTATGAGGCTTTTTTTATGTAGAAGAAAGGACACAGTGTGTTCCTCCGCTATGCTGTACGCGTTGCTACAGCTCCGCGTTTTCCCGCCCTAAAAACGACATACTATGTCGTTTTTACCCTAAAGGGACGGGCACCAGGATTCGAAAGGCGGAAAAACAGGTCCGCATAGGCTTCCGCCCCGGCAATACCGGTTAATGCATCAGATAAAGCACAAAAATATCAGTTCAGATTAAGAGCGCGGCATACAGTATGGTAAATTTTTTCCCTTGCCGCGTCGTCATAGGATTTCCATGACATTCCGTTAAGAATAATGTTTTTCCGTGTATAAAGCGACAGAATAAATGAAATAAGCATCATGCAGCTAAGTCCGGCCTCTTCCTTTGAGAGCCTGCCATCTGAAGCCGACAGAATAAGATCCGCTAACATTTTCCTGAAATTATCGTTAAACCCGCCGAATACTTTTTCATATGCAGGGGAAGGATCAACATATTCACGTATATATATGATACTGTCCATATCTCCGGAACAGGCAAGAGAAATTAATATTTTTATCATTTTCCTTATAAGATTCTCAGCCATTTTCCGGTCCCCGCTGTTTTTTATGTACGTATCATATTCATCGGAGACCTCTGAAAAAGCCTCTGTGAATCTGTCACGCACCCGGTTCAGAACCTCTGTATAAAGCGCCTCCTTGCTGCCGAAATAATAATTTATTGAAGCAATATTCGCTTTGGCCTTAAGCAGTATTTCCCTCGTTGATGCTTCACTGTAACCCTTAGCGGAAAATTCCGCCGCTGCCTGTTCAAGAATGTTCTGGCGTGTTTTTTTCATAAGCTGAACCGTAACAAAGCTGTTCCGCTACAGAGATATGGACCGGATATTCTGCATGGAACAGCACTGTCTTTATTTTAACAGAAAATGCAGCAGTTTCAAAAAGAATTTATTATCGTAAGGCGCATATCTCACAGGAAAATCAGGCCATATTTTTCTGTTTACAATGCTTTTCATATGAGAGAAGGTTTTAAATCCCTCTTCTCCATGATATGATCCCATTCCACTTTCCCCGAAGCCTCCGAAAGGCATTTCCGTTGTTGCAAGATGAATTATTGTATCGTTTACACATCCGCCACCGAAACGGCATACGGTCATAATTTCCTTCTGTCTGCTTTTATCATCAGAAAAGAAATAGAAAGCAAGCGGCTTCGGCTTTTCAGCCAGCATTGATATTACTTCACTGATACTGTCAAATGCAAGCACAGGCAGAACAGGCCCGAAAATCTCCTCCTGCATTACAGGATCTTCCCATGTAACGCCGGTCATTACTGTAGGCGCTATCTGCAGTGTCTGTTCATTTACCTGTCCGCCGGTTATAACTTTTTCCGGATCTATAAGCCCGCGTATCCGGTCAAAATGCTTTCTGCTTATTATTTTACCGTATGTACTTCTTTCAAGCGGGCTGCTGCCATACTGTTTTTCTATCTGTAAGCATATTTCCCGCTGCAGTTCCTCCTGTACTTTTCTGTGACACAGTATATAATCCGGCGCCACGCATGTCTGCCCACAGTTCAGGAATTTGCCAAAAACTATTCTGCGTGCTGCAGTTTTTATATCTGCAGTTTCATCAACTATACAGGGGCTTTTTCCGCCAAGTTCAAGCACTGCGGGCGTAAGATTTTCCGCGGCGCAGCGCAAAACCTCACGTCCTACATTCTGGCTGCCGGTAAAGAATATGAAATCAAACTTTTCTTTCAGAAGCTCCCTGGCACCGCTTATGTCTTCTTCAACCAGAAACACATGTTCCGGTCTGAAACATTCCTTTATTATAATCCCCATTATCCTGACCGTGGCAGGGGACATTCTGCTGGGCTTTATTATTGCCGTATTTCCTGCGGCTACTGCGTCAGCCAGGGGATCCATGGCAAGCAGAAAAGGATAATTCCACGGGCTTACTATTAATACATTGCCCCGTGGCCCCGGCCTTATAAAACTTGACGCAGGAAAATTTGTAAGAGGTGTACTTACAGTTTTATCTGCTGTAAGTTTCCGCAGATTTCTTATCATGAAGCTGATTTCAGAAATTACCAGCCCGGCTTCGCACATAAAGCCTTCAAATTCACTTTTGCCAAGATCTTCATGAAGGGCATCTGTTATGTCTTTCTCATGCCGCTTTATTGAATCTCTTAAAAGTCTCAGTTTTTCAAGACGGAAATCATCCGGAAGCGTATTTCCGTCGCGGAAGAATTTTCTCTGTTTCTCCAGAATCTGTTTCAGCTGTTCATTCATTCTGTTTTCATCACCATATAATAGAAATGTTCAAGTTCGGCGGCATTAAGCAGTACTGGCACAGGATAAAGCGGATTCGCCTCTGCTGCCGCGTATGCTGCCATACCCGGAATATCTTCTTCCTTTATTGAATCAAATTTTTCAGGAATCTGCATAATACGGTTCATTTCACGCACGGCTTTTATGAATTTTCCTGCGCCTTCTGCATCAGATTCATTCCCATCACATATACCAGCCTCAATGGCAAGTTCATGAAGCTGTCTGTGAACAGCAGAACCGTAGAATTCGAGAAAATAAGGAAGAAGAACAGCATTGGCCAGACCATGCGGTATATTGTATCTGCCGCCGAGAGTATGCGCAACCGCATGAATATAGCCCACATATGATTTTGAGAATGCTATTCCGGCCTTGTATGCGGCCTTAAGCATATTGCGGCGGCTTTCCACATTTCCACCGTTCCTGTACGCCTCAGGCAGATTTCTGAATATAAGACGCACCGCATCCTGCGCCAGCCTGCGTGTTTCGCGTGTGGAGGAGCGTCCTATATAAGCCTCTACCGCATGTGTAAGTGCATCCATGCCTGTTGTGGCAGTAAGCGAAGGCGGAAGTGTTACGGTCATACCGGCATCAAGTATGGCATACTCCGGAATGAATGTAAAATTATTCATTGTGCATTTGTGTCTGTTCTCTGCGTCAGTTATAACAGCCGTTACTGTTACCTCGCTGCCTGTACCTGATGTTGTGGGCACGGCTATAAGCAAAGGAAGATGCCGCCATACCTTAAGAAGCCCTGTCATCTGACGTATGCTTTTTTCCGGATATGCAACCCTTGCCCCTATTCCTTTGGCACAGTCAAGTGATGAGCCACCGCCCACGGCAATAAGTGAATCACACCTGTTTTTTTTGTAAACCGCAAGCCCTTCTTCTATATTGTCAATGGTTGGATTTGCCTTTGTGCCGTCGTAAAGCGCTATATTCAGTCCGGCGGGAGCAAGAGCACTTATTATCTTGTCTATGGCTCCGCTACGGCATATTCCTTTGTCTGTAACAATAAGAACAGAGGAACATTTCTCACGTTTCATAATTACAGGCAGATCCTTAATGGATTCATACAGTCCTGGTTCCCTGTAGGGAAGCGCCGGCATTGCAAAACGGAAACCGGCCTGGAATATACGGCAGTATGACTTTTCAATGATATTCATTTATTCAGCTCCATGTCCTTAATATCTTCTTTCTACATGAATATTTTAGAAAGAAATGAATAATTAAATCAAGCGCTTGATTTAATTTCGTCCTGTATCTTATTAATATTCAGAAACTACTGATTATTTGAATCAGACTCTGTTAAAGGGCAGTAACATACTTCAGGACATTTTTAAGCCGTAAAGATGCTGAAACATGTTCAGCGCATGACGGGAAAATTATAAAATCAATCCACTTCTTATAAGAGCGTTTATTTAATTCAATGAATATTCAGAAAACTACTGGTTATGAATTAATATGAAAGACCAGGTATTGTCAGAAACGGGGAATTCCTGTTCAGGCCCAAAGGCTCATGGTACCAGCAGAGGACATGCCCCCCGCCATATATCATGACATAAGAATATACCAGTCAGAATTCAGCAGTACTGTATGAAACTGATGAAGGAAGTTCCGTCATACACAGAGAATCACTGTTTCTGTATTCTGCTGCATTATATACCTGCACCACGGCAGTGCTGCTTCCATGTTCTTCATCACGGTTCTTCATTCCTTCGGAAACACCAAGCATAAGTATTCCGGCAAGCACAATTGCAATGCATGCATACTGTCCGGACAGAAGTTTTTCCTTCAGTACAATCCGGCTCAGGAATACGCTTATTATGGGATATGATGCAATTACCGGCGCAACAAGCGTGGGTTTTTCCGCCATGCCGAAAACATAAACACTCTGGGCTATAGTCTCCATAAGTCCGCCGGCATTTTTCTTCCATTCGCTTTTTTTAAACAGATTATACGGCTTCTTTTCAGCATACATAAGTCTTAGCCATGAGATCAGCCCTATGGCAGCAAATGTAAACATGTAAAGTATCAGATAATCAAAGGAACCAAGTCCTTTGCCTATCTGATCATCAAGCATTACACCGCAAAGCACTGTATCGGTTGCATCGGCCAGACAGAATATGACAGGGAAAATAAAAGCCAGCGCGCCCAATTTCACGCTTTTTCCGCTTTCAGTCTT
>CACZRG010000021.1 GCA_902783485.1 uncultured Elusimicrobium sp. | reverse complement strand
GAAATCCAATCAGCAGCTGAAACAGGCTCTTGATGATTATTCAAAAGGTAAAATACTTGCTGCGTACAAGGGACTTCAGAAAGCTCTTGAAATTCAGCCCGGAGACAGCAAATCGTCAAGACTTCTGGCCGAGGTAAAGGGAGAGATAGAAAACGGATACATAGAAAACGGAAAGAAACTTTATGGCGCACGTAAATACACTTCTGCTATAGGTGAGTGGAATAAGGCGCGTCCATATAGCGTGAATCCGGATTATCTTAATCAGCTTGTAGCCCGTGCCAAGCAGCAGATGAAACGTGAGGCTGAGGAGAAAAAACGCCGCGCGGAGATTGCTGAGCGCCGCAGGAAAGCTGAGGCTGCAAGAAGAGCCAAAGAAGCTGAGGAAAGAAAGAAGGCCGAGGAAGAAGCGGCGCAGAAGGGAATTTCTGTTGATGAACTTGAGCAGAAACCTGCTGTAAGCGCTGAAAATAAGGCACAGGCCCAGCAGCACTATATTGAAGGACTTAAGTTCTTCCAGAATTCAAATTACGAGCAGGCCCGCAATTCATGGACAATTGCGAGACAGCTTGATCCTGAAAATGAAGATGCCAAATTAGGCCTTAAGCGTATTGAGCAGATTATTTCTGCACAGTAAGGACAGGATTATATGAAACTTACAACCAAATGGATACTTGCATTTACGCTACTTGGCGTTTATGTTATGGGTCTTGGCGGAGTGTTCTATTACAATCTGTTCAAGTGGACATTTGATGAAAAACTGAAACAGGATGTGATTGAAACCGTCAAGCAGCATTCAAAGGCAATGACAAACGGCCTGCTTTCCAATCAGAAGGCAATTACCTTTGAAGAGTATGATATTATGCTTTCTCTTGCGAAGGATGAACGCATAACATCCATGATATACCTGAACCGTGTGGGTGTGATGCGCTGGCATAAGGAATCCCGTTTTATAGGTATTCCGTGGGATGATTACCGCCAGCAGATTCCTCCGCCAACCGATGCAATAAATCAGGCTTTCGCTTCCCGTGTGCCTAAGGTACAGCAGGTTAAAGGTGAGCCTTTCTATGAAATGGCAATTCCTTTCTCGGCACGTGGAGATATTATAGGTGTTCTTGATATACTTGTCTCCAGGGCCGGAGCCGAAGTTCTTATCGGTTCGGCTATGAGAAAATATGTGTTTGGCGCCATAGGTGTACTTCTGCTTCTTGGTGTCCCTCTGTATCTGTTCCTGCATCACTATGTGATTTCACCTATGGAGCAGCTGCGTGACAGCGTGGAAGGTGTTTCCATGAAGAATTTTGAGCTGCGCTTCCCCGAAAGAGGTGACGAAGTAGGACAGGTGGCATATGCCATTAACGGCCTTATGGGCAAGATGAAGCGGGAAATACAGTCTTATGACAACCGGGATAAAACCTACAGGGAGGAGGAACAGCGCTGGTGGCGTTCCCTGCTTAACATGATTGTTCCGGGCAGCAGTCTTGTTATTGTTGTTGATGAGAATAATAATATACTGTATACCAATTTCGAACTGGCAGCCGTGGCTGAGGGAAACAAGGTACATCTGCTTGATGTTGTGGATACACAGCAGCAGACACTGTTGCGCCTTGTCGGAGAAGCTTTTGAAAAAGCAGATGTTCCTGTATCAGGAGAAACAATGTTCAAAGGCAAAATGTATGACCTTAAGGTTCTGCATGTAGGCCAGTCAGCGGATGTGAGCAGAACGCTGATTCTGTTCACACCAAAAGCCCAGACTATCTGATTTCTGCCTGAAGCAAGTAAATAAAACCGCGGAAAACCGCGGTTTTATTTTGTGTTCATTTAATAAATATTATAATATAAAGAATAAGTTACGTATTATACGTTACCGCATGGAGGAATAAAATGAAACTTGAAGTAAGAAAAATAGACATAAAATCACTGCTTTTTTCGGCACTGCCACTTACAATATTCTGCATTGCCATACTCGGCGGGGTAATTACATTTTTTGTAATTGACAATCCCCAGTATGCGGTGATGTCTGTCGGACACAAGATAATAAGCGTCGCTCTTTATTCTATTATCTATGTAATAATGTCAATGGCAATAGCTGTATTCGGGGTTTTCCTTTACAACTTCATCGGGGCTGTTCTTGGACTTCGCGGAATCACTGTTGATATAGAAGATGCTGCCGGGACTGTGGAAGCAGAGTCTGAAGAAGAATAAATTCCCTGGTATTAATCAAAACCGTAATAACTGGATTGAAAATATGCAAAAAAAAATAAGTTTCCTGTCATCTTTTTTTCTGTCTGCTGTACTTGTTTCATTATCTTTCGCAGCATCCAGAACCCCGGGCAGTCTTGAGCTTTTTCTTGAGCCTATGGATACACAGGGCTGGCAGATATATATGATTACTGATGCAGTCACGCGACGTGTCACCAAAGCCGAGCTGACAGTACTTCCTCTTGTAAAGAAAGATGCACAGGGAAATTTTTCTGCCAGAAACGGAGAGCAGGAACTTGAAGAGGCCCGCCGTATAGCAGTTATCGGAGCAGCCTATAAGAGCCGTATGCGTGACTATCTTTCCGCAAGGGTTTTCGATATGTCAAGTGAAGGCTGGAAAAATGCCGCTGTTTTCGCTGGGATAAATCCTGAGGAACTTGCAGCAAAGGTGGCTGAATCTGGCAGTAGCGAACTTGAGAAGGCATATGCCCGCGGAACCGTGCTTAATGCTGATACCTCCTCGCTTTTTATCGACGGTGAATTATATGACGGTTCCCAGCGTGTGAACTCTGTGTTTGATGCTGTAAACAATGCACTTCCAGCAAGCCGGCGTGTCCCGCTTCCCAAAGGGTATGTGCCTCCGGAAAAGAAGCCTGTTCCTCCATTGTATGCAGTACTTCCGGAAGGAGCTAAAAAGAATGATCAGCTTGTACGGGTATTTGACCGCTGGTTTGAAGGAATAAAAGCGGAATCCTCGCATTATGATGCTGTAAAAGACAAATTCAGCTGGCTGGAGTTTCTTCCTTCATATATCCTCCCGGCTACGGAAGATGTAAAAAAAGCATTCTCCGATTTTATTGCGGCCGGCGAGTTCAAGTATGTAAAGCCGGAAAAAGAAGGTGAGACCGGATGGGTTGTTTACGAGGACAGAAGGGATATAGGATTTTATCCTAATAAACCTGTAAGGGAAAATACTCTTGAACTTTATATTATGAGCCAGTGTCCATATGGTGTGGCTGCCGGAAATGTACTTTACAAAGCTCTCAAGGATGGACTCCTGCCTGAAAAATACAAACTTGAACTTCATTTTATAGGAAATGCCTTCAGGAATGAACAGGGAGAATGGCAGTTCAGCAGTATGCATGGCGACAATGAGTGGAAGGAAGACGCGCGTCAGCTTTTCATAGCAAAGCATTATCCTGATAAAATCGCCGATTATATTCTTGAGCGCAATAAGGATGTAATGTCTGAGGACTGGAAAAAGGCTGCGAAGGCCGTAGGACTAAACACGGCTGAAATTGAGAAAGGGGAGACAGAGGCCAGGGAGCTTCTGGCTGCAGATTTTGCAATAGCTGAAAGTCTCGGTATAGGTTCATCTCCTTCGTTTATTTCAGAAGGCAGGTCTTTCTTTGTTGGACTCGGCCCGGTATATAAACTGAAAGGCATGGAAAAACTTTCTGGTGTTGCCCAGTCAGCCGCTCCGGCAGGAAGCTGCAACTGAGTGGCTTTACGTTAAAAACATGCTGTCAGGAAGGTAATAAAAATGAGTGAACAGGTAGGAAAAAAAGGCAAACTTTTTGTTAAATTTCTCATGGTTTTCCTGATTATTTCCCTGCTTCCTTTGGGAATAGTCGGTTATTATCTCCTTACAGTAAGCCAGGAAACACTTAACAAGGCTATATCCCATGACCAGGAAGCCCTGGCCGTGGGATTTGCTGATACAGTTTCAGGGTATGTGATCAATTTCCGTAATGTCCTTGCTGATGCTGCCCATCTGCCTGATTTCTCCTCCATGAATACGGAACGGCAGAAGGCGCTCATAGATCACATAATGCAGCTGCATGCTGCTTTTCTTGAGATTTCTGTTGTTGATTACCGCGGACAGGAAACAGTGCGTACCGGCCGCTATCTGCAGGAGGCCAGTCTCCGTGATTTTTCCAAGGATAAACTGTTTGCGCGTGTTGCGCGCACCGGTGAGTACATCGGTGGAATGGAAAAATATCTTGGTTCATATCCGGCTATAACCGTTGGTGTTCAGATAACAAATCCAATGAATAACCGGCCCATAGGTGTCCTTTTTGCCAAAATGAGTCTTACCGCACTGTCTAATCTGCTCAAAACCGGGTTTCCTGATACCGATACCACTGCGGCGGTTATAGACGGTAACGGATTTCTTATTGCCCATTCAGATTCCAGGGAAATTTACAAGCCCAATGCCAAGCTTCCGGATGATGTTCTCGAAGTGCTTTTACGTAATGATGCACGTACTGGCAGTGGCGAGATAATTCTTCAGTCCACAGGTGAGCGTGTACTTGCAGCATTTGCGGAAGTTCCGGATCTGCACTGGCTTATTTATATACAGCGTTCTGTTGCGGTAGCATATAAATCTTCAGCGGATATGCTCGGCCGTACATGGAAAGTAATGGGAATTGTAACACTTTTTGTCCTTTTCCTTGGGTATGCAGTGTCACTGGTAATAACACAGCCTATACTCGCATTGCGCGAGGCTGCCATACGTCTTGGAGAAGGCGATTTTGATTATGTCCCGGATCTTTCCAATTCAAATGACGAAATAGGTGATCTGTGCCGTGCCTTTATGCAGATGAGTGATTCTCTGCGTGACAAGCAGGACGAAATCATGGATGCCCAGCAGGAGCTTGAAAAACTTAACCGCAGTCTTGAGAACCGTGTGGACGCACGTACCCGTGAACTTAAATCAGCGCAGGATGAACTGATCAAAAAGGAAAGACTGGCTGCCATAGGGCAGATGTCCTCTGTCGTAGGTCATGAAATACGTAATCCACTCGCGGTTATAAACAATTCAATTTATTTTATAAAGATGAAAGTTGCTGCCGCCGGAATGACACCTGATCCAAAGGTTGTAAAACATATATCCATCATTGAATCAGAAGTACGGCAGGCTAACGGTATTATAGATGAGATTCTGGGTTTTGCCCGGACACGTGAGCTTAATCCGAAGGTTCAGAGTCTTAATACATATATCGAGGAACTTACCATGTCTTTCCCTGTTCCTGAACATATAAAACTGGTTCAGGAACTGACTGATGCCAATCCTATGGTTAATATCGATTCTGATGAAATGGCACAGGCCTTAAGGAATCTGATAAAGAATGGTATAGAAGTTATGCCTGAAAAAGGCACACTATATATACGTACTGCTGTAGCAGATGAAGGCAGAATGGCTGAAATTGACGTGGAAGACACAGGCCCCGGTATTCCAAGAGAAGCACTGGAGAAGATTTTTGCCCCATTTTTTACCACAAAAGCCCGCGGTACAGGTCTCGGTCTGGCAGTGGTAAAGAAAGTCACAGACAGGCACAAGGGACGTCTTGAAGTAGCCAGTACAGTAGGAAGCGGAACATGCTTTAAGATTTTCCTGCCGGTAGCGGAGGGGGAAAAGGCCTGAACATTATGAATCCTGGAAAGATTCTTATTGTTGATGACGATGCGAATCTCAGAATGACTCTGCGTGATCTGCTTGAGGATTCAGGATATGAGATAGCAGAGGCAGAATCAGGAGGTGAAGCAGTAAAGGCTGTATCCGCAGCCTTTTATCCCATCATACTGATGGATTACAATCTTACTGATAAAACAGGCATAGAAGTTATTCAGGATATACGAAAGATAAACAGGGAAAGCAGGATACTCATGATGACTGCTCATGCTTCGCTCGATACGGCCATTCTTGCAATACAGGAATCCGTGTATGATTTTCTGATAAAACCTGTTGAGTTCAGGGATCTTCTTCATGCCATACGTAAGGCTGAGGAGAATTTCCGTCTTGAACAGGAAAACAGACAGTTAGTGAATGCCCTTAAGCAGAAAAATCTTGAGTTAGGCAGAATGAACGCCCTCAAATCACGGTTCATGTCAATGGCCTCGCATGATCTTTCAAATCTGCTTATGACTCTTCAGCTTAGCATAGAAATGCTTTCCATGAGTCTTGGAGCAGATGAGGGACAGAAACAGAAGATTTCTTTTATATCTGAAAGTATATCGCGCATATCACGCCTTGTAAATGACCTTGTTGACTGGGCGGCAATTGAAAAAGGAAAATTCAGGCTTGAAAAAAGCTGTTTCAATGTGCAGGAAGCTCTCGTAAGTTCACTTCATGGCTGGGAATCCAGGGCAGCCATGGGAGGAATAAAGGTGAAGCTTGATGTGGAGCCAGGGCTTCCTTCACTTTTTGCGGACAGACGCCGTCTGGGCCAGGTTATCCTGAATCTTGTGGAAAATTCCATAAGACATACGCACAGCGGTGGCAGCATAACTGTTAAGGCATATTCAGATGGTGGAGAAATGGTGTTTTCTGTTTCCGACACTGGTGACGGTATTGACAGAGAAGGAATAGAAAAACTTTTTAATTATGAGTATCAGGGCGCCGGAGGTGGAAAAATGGGCCTGGGCCTTACAATAGCTCAGGAGATAGCGCAGGCGCATGGCGGAAGATTAAAGGCTGAAAGCGAAGGAAAAGGAAAAGGTTCTGTTTTTTATTTTATATTGCCATTGACCACACATACAGAAACCGCGTACCATTCCTGAGCCTGGTGCAGATAAAAAATCCCGTGGAGAAATTATGAGCGAGAAAATGATAACCATACTTATAGCAGACGATCAGACACTCTTCCGCGAGTGTATAAAAGATCTTCTTGAGAATGAAAAGGATTTCAAGGTGGTAGGCGAGGCGGGCAATGGCCCTGAGGCTGTTGCACTTGCAAAAAAACTTAAGCCGGATGTTATACTTATGGATATTAAACTGCCGCAGATGGATGGAATAGCCGCCACACGCGCTGTGCGCCGGGAATCCCCTGAAACCAATGTGCTTATTCTCTCAAGTTATGAAGATGATGCCCATGTAACAGAAGCGATACAGGCTGGAGCAAACGGATACCTGTCAAAAATGCTGCCTGTCGCAGAACTGGTGCATGCCCTGCGTACTTTTAATCAGGAAGGCGTAATGATACCACAGCCGATAATGAACAAGCTGCTGCAGCATCTGCGGACCAATATTCCTGGACAGGTAAGTCCTCCTGACAGTCTTACGGCAACAGAAATGAAGGTTATGTCCCTGCTTGGCAAGGGAAAAACAAACAAGGATATTGCGGAGGAGATGGGCTGTAGTGTAAAGACCATAAAAAATCATCTTAACAGTGTTTTTACAAAACTTGGCGTGAACAACCGCACAGAAGCTGTCGTGAAAGCCATAGAGATGAATCTTATTTCCGCAGATGACGGTAATTAAGTTATAATAAAAATATATATGAATGGCATGAGAGCAAAAGAACTGCTTGGAAAAATATGGCACTTCAGCGCCGGGCGTTTTATTCCGCCTGCCGCCTCCTTCCGCCGCCGCCGCGGACAGAATACTGTTGAGTATCTGCTTATGCTTGCCTCGACATCTGCTGCTGCGGTTATTCTTATAGCCTCATTCCACAAAAAAATACTCGGCGGAATATTCACTATTGCGGGACTTATAATAGGGGCTGGTACACCAAAATGAAAACAGCATTCAGATTAAAGGACTATGTGGATTTTAAGGGAATGCGCCGCAGAGGCCAGATTCTGATTCCGTCAATGCTGGTTATTCCGTCTCTGCTTATATTTGTGTATCTTCTTTTCGAAACAACTAAAATATCCCGTGAGAAAATACGTCAGCAGTTTGCAATAGATTCTGCCGTGTTTATTCAGATGGGGGATTATACCAATCTTTTAAACCGCACGGCTTATGTGAACGGAGCTTTCCCGTACCGTATTTTCAAGGAAGCATATGGCTGTGATGACACCTCCAATATGCATGAACCTATAGCGAGCACCGGGCAGAGCAAGTGTATGTATGAGATTCTGTATGAAACCGGCGCCATACCACACAATCAGCAGGATTCAAGCATGACAGACAGTGTGGCAAAGCCTATAGCGGATGGTCCATGGGATATCAGATACAGTCCCAATGTATATAATGGTGGATATAACAGGGCACTTTCCGGTGATGATCCCATTCACACCGATGATTCCAATGCTTTTTTTCTTATAGACGAAAAACAGGCAACAAAGCAGTTTATAGGCTGGCAGACTGTTTCAGAAGGTATATATCAGTTTTATGCCCAGGTTTATTCGCTTCTGGGATCGGTTGAGGCAGCACAGTGGACTGTTTTCAAACGCATAACAGAGGATGCTACTTTCCTTAGAAAATCATATTATCTCAATGCCGGAACCCAGGACTGTATACAAAGCCCTAAAAGCTGTGCACAGCAGGCCGTAGGATATTTCCAGAGTGGTTCCAGAATTACTAAGATTTTCCGCAGAATGATCGTAAAGCTGGGCTTTTATGCACAGTACCCGACTCCGGGGGGAACTTCTCCTTACTATCTTGGTAAGACCGATCCTCCAATGGAGATGAAGATGGATAAGGATACCAATGGACTTTTCCGTACGGCCGGGTTTGCACAAAATGAAATAGGTAAACTTGGAAACGGTGTTGATGTGTACCAGGGATGGACTGCACCGGCCAACTATTTCAATGTCGATTTCAACCGTGTTGCAGCATGCAGGGAAGTTGGCAAGCCATGCGTACATTCAAAGATTGCAAGCCAGTGTCCAAAAAGCGTGTGGAGCAAGGGCGAGGGGGAAAATAACTGCGTGTGGCCTATGCCGACACCTAAATATCAGACGAGGCTTTACCCATGAGAGAAACACTCAATATTCTCCGAAGACGCATGGGCCGTCTGTATTCAGCTATCCGCGAGAGACGGCCCGCGCAGGCCATGACGGAAGTTGTATTGCTTTTTCCGGTTTTCATGGTTATTCTGTTTGTTACCGCTAAAATATTTGCCCTGCTTGTGCTGGTACAGAAAATGGAGATTGCTTCATTTTATGCCGCGAGACGCTGGCAGCTTGAATCACATCTGAATGCAGACTGGGCTGCCCGGCAGGATGATATGGTCAAGCGTGATATTGAAGAGAAAGTACGTGAGTATCTTGGTTTCTCAAATCCGGCGATTGTGAAATTTCTTAATCTTCAGAATGCAACATTAGATGTGCAGCGCACGCAGGTATGGAATGTTGTTACTTTAAAGGTGTCAACCCGTCCGCGGAATATAAAACTCATGTGCAAATACCCAAAGGAGGCGGTATGCTCCTCGTACGGTCAGGACTGCCGCAACGGATATGATTATCTTTGCGTTGAACCTGGCAATCATCAGAACGGAGCGGGCAAGACACTTGAGGTTACAAAATATGTACCGAGCCGCGACAGGCCTATTACATTTGAGCTGCCAGGAGCAGCTGAGTAGGGCACGGGGTATTAAAAATGGCTAAACAGAAAAATTCAGTTGTTTACCGCATAACCGGGGTTGTTCTGCTTCTGATGTTTCTTTTAGGGGGTGGGTATTATATAGCGGTTATGTCCAGAGGCTCTGCCCGGCAGATTGGGGCCGGAGATGATTATGAGCGGCTTTCCAGAAACAGTGAGACATATGATTCGCGTGTGGAAAGCGAAGAGGGCCAGTCCGCTTTTTTTAATAAAAATGATATTTCCAATATGCAGGCTGCCGGGCGTTCTGTAGAGGATATGAATAATGAACTGCTCAGGTCAGGTGTAAGAAAGGAAGCCAAGGAAAACCTTAAGAAAGGTTCTTCTGTTTCAATGGCTTCATCTGTGGCTTTGGAAAGAATAAACAATTCAAACGCGGATTTTTTTGAGAGTGGATCTTCGTCGTCGGCAGGATCATCTGCTTCAGGTGCTTCGTCTGCTTCTGGGCGTATATCAGATGGAGGTTTTCAATCCGGAAGAACAGGTGCAAAAGTTGTTGCCGGTAAAAAATCAGACGAGGATAAAGGATTACCATCTGATGTGGAATCCGGTCTTTTGGGAGCTCTGAAGGGCGCTTTGCGTAATTCTCTTTTTGGTACAAGAACAGCATCAAAAGATGCGGCGAAAGACTGGGTAGCGAAAAATTTTGATGGCAATGCGGATACGGGATATGCCGTGCAGTATGATGAAGGTATGCGTGCGGCGCTCGACTATATGGACCCGAATCAGCTTCCGCAGTTCCTGCGGGAACAGGAAGCAGATCCGGATACAGGCAAAAAGGTTGCAAATTCAAAAGTTGAAGATATCGGAGCCGGCGATATTACGGAATATGACGCTGAAGAACACCCGGATACCGGAGTAGTTGCCGCCGATGATGAGCCTTATTCAGGTTTTTACAAGGCAGTTGATATAATGCTGCCCGGTATGATGAATCCTATTTTCACCGGATTTGTCCCCAGGTATGAGAAACCTGTAAAAAGCCCTTATGAAATATCACGCAGCAATTTAAGTTCAGGCAAACCTTCGGATCTGCCTACAATGAATTCTATCGATGATGAAGAATTGATTGTTTACGGCAGTAAGAAAGGCTTTCAGATGGTTTATGATATGCAGGGTAATTTCATAGGCTGTATGGATAATAAAACCCATTTCTTTAAAATTGCAGGATCACCGGGGTGTCCGAGATGAAAGCGGCTGCAAGGATTCTCTGTTTCCTTATTCCTGTTTTAATAGCGGCAGGCTGCTCATCCAAACCTGACAGTGCTGAAATAGTGGAAATATTTGACAGACACAGTTACCAGCAGGTGAATATTGCAGATCTCATAAAACAGTATGAGAAAAAAGGCTTTTCCATTTTGCCTGAATTTGACGAAAAGGCTGCTTATTATCCAAAAACATGGCTTCCTTCGGTTCCTTCGCGGGACAGCGAAAAGGACAATGCCGGAACAGGCCTTGTCCTATGGCGTGGAGCGAAGTTATATGCAGTTGCGGTATTCCGTGGTTCTCCGGCATATGAGGCTGGAATACGTCCTGGTGATGTCATAACCAGCATAAATGATATTGAAGTAGGCCGTATGCGTGATGAACAGATACAGGAGGCAATTTACGGCTCACAGGGAATGATATGCCGTATAGGAGGCGTTTCAAGCCGTGGCGGCATGATAAGGGCATCTCTCAGGCGTGAGTTTGGTGGAATGCCAATAGCGTGGGGCTTTAATATTCCAGGCACTCGTACTGGTTATGTACGTATAATATCATTTACAAAAAAATCAACTGCTCTTATACGTTCGGCGATGAACAATGTGCTTGATGCCGGCGCAGATAATGTAATTATAGACCTGCGCGGAAACCGCGCGGGTTCACTCGCAGAACTGTCTACAGTACTCAGTTATTTTGCTCCTGGCGGTGGAAAGCTTTTCTCATCTGAGTCAAGGCACAAGGGATACAGTATGACCTTTTTTTCACGCCTTAAGGGGTCATATTATGGCTATCCGTACACAATACTTACTGACGG
>CACZRG010000020.1 GCA_902783485.1 uncultured Elusimicrobium sp. | reverse complement strand
CTGTATTTTGTGGAGCGGGCGAAGGGAATCGAACCCTCGTCTTAACCTTGGCAAGGTCACGTTCTACCATTGAACCACGCCCGCAATGAAGTTATACAGATATTATAACAAAACAATCATAACTTTGTACATACCAGGCCGCATGGAATCATGCGGCCTATCTGTACTCAGTCGGTCAGTACGGAAGGATCGTCAAAACGCTCCTCGGCTTTCTTAACCTCATCAAAAGCAGCATTCATATCTGACTGACTGCCATTGAAAAGCTCTCTCTCATAATGACTTTTTCCGGCTTTTTTATTATTGACATCAGCCCTGTACGACGCGGAAATCTGCGAGGGATCAAGCAGCTGAACCACAACTTTCAGAAAATCATGTGAATCAAGCCCGCTTTTTCCCTTACCAGCAGCGAGACTGGCAAATTTTTCAGTCTGCTCTTTTGCTGTTCCGGCCTTTTTCACGGAAAATATATCAGCTATAAGTTTTGTAGCCTTTCCTGCCAGTCTCTTCATGGCATCAAGAGGACGGCAGCTCTCATAGCGGAAACGTCTGCGGGCCTGCATCTCATCATAATAAACCCGTCCGTTTTCATCGACCTGGAAAAGATCTCCAGCCTTCTGGAAAACATGCCTGTACGCCTTACCAATTATATTGAAATATGCCTTCATTATGGCAGAAGCCGGTGAGAAAATAATCTCCTGAATTCCGTCTTCGGTTATCATCATTCTGAATTCCGTCACTACTGAGCGGTAAATTCTTGAAGCTGCAACAGCGTCGCCGTCTGCGTTAATTATGTATTCAGGAAGTATTTCGTCAGCTGAAACAGTATTTTCCATATTGACGCCGTTTCCTTGTACACCAGCGTACTTCAGTATATCATTTACTTCATCTATGGCACTTTCGTGACTGTATCCTGCTGTTCTCGCCCCGCCCTCATACTGCTGATAAAGAAAAACAGGTTTTGATGAAACACCACTGCCGTCTTCCTTCTGTACAACATAGGAAGTCTTCTCGCTGTTATGGCTTACAATGGAACCACCTGCCGGAAGATTTATTTTCTTTGCCTTTACAGATTCCCTGTCCTTGTAAACATTAAGTCTGCTGGCTGAATCTGCCGACTGATATGTATTATGTTCCCTTTTTTTCTGTGTTTCGCGGCGGTAAATAAGTGGAAGCTGAAACACGGAATCAGAGAAAACGCCATCTGAATGATTTATTCCAGAATAATTAAGCGATGCATTCAGTTCCGAATTATGATGACTTCCGACATTCTGCAGGTTCGCATCGATATAAACTATCTCCTGATCCGCCGATACGGTATCCAGATCCATTTTAAGAGAGATAAAATCGCGTATTATTCCGAACTCGCCTTTTATAAAACGTGACAGCAGTTTCATCTGCTGTTCATTTTCAGGGTCACATATAAATTCAAGAACAAGCTTCCTGCCGGAATATTTTCCCTTCGTAAAAGAAAACCGTGCGGCGAGAGCATTGTTTATGTGGCGCGCCACATTGCGGTTTATAATCCGCGCCAGGAAATTTTCTGCATTCCACAAGGATAAAGTCTCAACCGGAATATCCATAGATGAAACACCCGCTGAAACTTTCCTCAGTTTTACGGAACCTATGCGCACACGCAGACGCATCCTGTTCCTGCTCATTCTGTAAAGCGTAAGCGAAGGACTGAATGTATTTTCCTTTGAAGCTCCGAGACTGAATTCCACAGCTTCAGATGCAGAACCTGAAACACCGGCGCCGGCTGTGATCTTAAACTCAACAGGAAGTTTCCATATCTCTCCAATATTCATGGACTGCAGGCGTTTTACTGTTGGTGGCCATGCCGCTTTCATATTGTGCAGTTTTACCAGTGTTTTAAGCTCACGGCAGTACCTGTCACTTTCCAGCGGACGTACAACCTGGGATTTTCCCTGCACAGAGGAGTTCATCTGGATATTTACGGAAACTGGCAGATTGTCTGAAATAAGTTCGCTTACCGGAATGTCAAATCCTAACCCCGGCTTAAGCACTATTTCATCAATAAGCGCCAGCTGGGAATTGGGGAATCTGCGCATATAGCGGCTGTATCCGGCATTTATTGAAAGTATATCACCGGGCAGTACCGCCTTCTGGGAAAGATTCAGTTCAGCAGCCTTGCATATATCATCAAAAAAATCACCGGTAAGATCTTCCCAGAAACGCAGAAGATCGGAAGAATATTCCTTATTTTCCCTGGAAACATGTGCAGGAGCGGGAGTACCGGGAACATAATCCGTAAATCCTTTTGAAGTTCCTGAAGCGGCCACATCTGATGCCACGGGGCCACATAAAAGAACCGCTGGAAACAGTACAGAAAACAGTACCCTTATTATATCTTTGCGTTTCATATTCATATTATAGTTTATAAAATGAAATAATTAAAGGCCATACGTCCCTGTT
>CACZRG010000019.1 GCA_902783485.1 uncultured Elusimicrobium sp. | reverse complement strand
TGGAACGATTCGCAAATATTTTATTAGGATTGCTTTTGTTTTTCGCGCCTTTCAGTTTTGCGGCAACAGAACCGTGGGCCTTTTCAATACTACAATCCGGAATAGTGGTAGTATTTATTCTGGTTGCGACAAAAAAAAGTTTTACAATAACACCTCTGCTAAGGCCATTGTTATTTATACTCGGTTTTCTTGCCGTCTATTCTTTTGTACAGTCTTTCAACCAGGTTGCTGTTTCAAACGGCTCAGAACTTTATCCCACAACACTCATACGTCTTTTCACTCTGGAACACACATCCCTGTTCCTTACATGGGCAATACTGGTGTTTTCAGTTTCACAGCTTTCACATACAGCGGATGATATGCGCAGATATATGCGTGTTATAACAGTATGTGGCCTCGCTGTAATGCTTTGCGTAGCTGCATTCCCCGGAGGTGGATATATAAAACTTATGTCCGGCAGAATATACAACGGTGTTGGTCCGTTCTTTAACCGCAATCATGCCGCCGTTTTTATGGGTATGATTTCCGTAATACTGCTGTATCTGGGCATTTCCAGGATTTACCGCCACCGCAACGCAGCAAAATTCAGTTCAAGCTTCATCACCACGCAGATATGTCTTTCTATAACATTTATAGGAATAATCGTAGCAATTCTGGCAACCAGATCGCGTGGAGGTTCGGCCTCCACTCTGGCCGGGATTCTATGCTTTGCGGCTATGTCAGTATGGATACTTGCAGGTTCGTTAAAGAAAAAGATTATCGGAGTATCGGCTGTAGCTCTTACGGCTGTATGTTCCGCCTTCCTTATCATATCAAATTCAGACAGTATAAACCGCTACGCACACAGGGAAAGACCGGAATATACAAGAACGCAGCTTTATACTTCCGTACCTAAAATTCTTAAAGACTGGCCAGTATGGGGCATAGGTACCGGCTCCGCTCCGGTAGCCATTCCGGTATACACGGAAAAACTGCATGACTATGTTGATCGTTTTCATAATGACTGGCTGGAAATAATAGCTGATACCGGTATTTTCGGAATCTTTATGCTTTCGGGCGGTCTCGCCTGGTTTATGTTTATAGCCTGGAGAGTACTGAAAAAAATGGAAAAAACAGAAAAACTGGCCTTTGCCGGTATTTCAAGCGCAATGCTTGTGATGCTCCTGGGATCATTTGTTGATTTTCATTTTTTTATTCCTTCAAACGCTTATCTTTTCTTCATGCTCGCAGGTCTCTTATGCAGCAGTGCAATTGACCAGCATTACAAAAAAGTAAAATCTTCCATGACAGACAGAATTCTGATGGCTGTTATCATCATGCTTTCCTGCATAACACCATTAAAAAAAACCGCCGCATGGAGACTCTATCAGTTCGGACGGGAATTAAAGGCAGCGCAGAGATTTGAATATTATGAAAAAGCACTACGTCTGTATCCAAGCCCTGAGTTTGCCTCAAAGGTCGGTATGGCATATTTAGATATAAGCCGTATAGAATCCGATTCCGTAAAATCCGGGAATTACAGGGAACGGGCCAGGGAAATAGAAAAGGATTTCAGAACAAAATACCCTTTTGATCCTGCAATAGCAATGCTCAGCAGAGAATGCTCTGACAACAAAGGAAAAAAACAAAAATGAAAAAAAACAGAAAATCTGATTTTTTTATCATTGCAGCGGCACTGATTTTATCTGTGTCAGCCTGTTCAGGCAGGTCAATAACCTCACCTGACATTGTCATTACAGGAGACGCAAATGAAATCACAGAAGCTGAAGCAGCAGTAATGAACGAGATTTACACGCTTACTCCGGGAGATCTGATAATAGCAAATATGTATCTTGAAACAGATATGCACCGGGAAACAAGAATAGCCAGCGACGGCTCTGTTTCATTTCCACTTATAGGAAATATTAAAATTGCGGATCTCACACTGGCGCAGGCAGAAGCGAAAATAGAGAAAGTTGCAAAAAAATATTTCAAATTTCCACATGTCACGTTGTTGATAAAGGAATACGGCAATAAAAATGTTTTTGTAATGGGCCAGGTAAGAAACCCTAATGCCATAGTTATTCCACCTGAAACTCCACTGACACTGCTTGAGGCCATAACACAGACCGGAGGTTTCAATGATGTTGCCGCTACATCAAGAGTACGTGTAATAAGGACAAAAAAAGGCCGCAAGGAAGTTATACATATTGACGCTTCACAGATAACAAAATACGGCAACAGCGCCATGAATATACAGCTGCAGCCCGGAGACATCGTATTCGTACCGATGAGCATATTCTGAAATGGAAAACATATCTGAAGAATCTTTTGAAATACATTATTACGCAAAACTGCTGCTGAAAAATGCATGGCTCATAGCCGGTCTTGCCTTTCTTGGACTAATCGGCGGAGCGTTAACAAATATTTTTATGCGTCCTATGTACCGTGCCACGGTTATGATGCTAATAGAGAAACAGGATATTGCCAGCATTGAAAATCTCTCTACCTCCGGTCTTGAATATACTGATGATGATTATTACCACTCTCAGATTATCATGATGACAAGCAATCCTATACTTAAGGAAGTATGCGAGCATCTGCAGCTTTCCCAGTATCAGCAGTTTGCAGGCAAAAATCCGGTAAGTCCGCTCCGGCGCGCCATAGAAATAAACCGCGTAACCAAAAACAGGCTTATAACACTGAGTGTAAAAGCGTATGACAGGGAGCTGGCGGCTGATATAGCCAACGACATAGCTCAGACTTATGTAAACAATAATAAAAGCAGTCATGTATACATGGGTGAGAACGTTATAAAAGCTCTGGATAAAAGTGAAATGGATCCGGCCTCAAGAAAAATTCTGGAATCGCTGCCACAGGTTGTCAACAATTCACTTATAAAAGATCTGAAAACACAGGCCGCAAAAGTAGCCGTTGAAGTTGCAAAATATTCCGCGAAATATACTGAAAAACATCCGGAACTTATAGCGGCCCGCAAGCAGCTTGCCACAATAAACGGGCTTATAAAACAGGAAACCGACAAGATAGTGCGCAGCATAAAAATAGAACTGTCAGGAAAATTCTCTTCCAACAATATAAGAATTGTAAGCCCTGCCGATATACCAGGTTCTCCGTTCAGACCAAGAAAACTTATAAATCTCATGCTGGGCTGCATATCCGGTTTCTTCATCGGTCTGCTGGCTACATTCATTATTGAATTTATGGATCAGACGGTAAAACTGGCCGATGATCTGGAGCAGAAACTTAATATCAATTTCATAGGATATATTCCATATGAAAAAGACCTCAATCCATCGGAACCGTATGAAATGCTGCTACGATCTGATGATAATCTTTTCGCTGAATGCGTCCGCAATGCACGCACAATGGTTGATTTTGCAGTAAACGATTACACGGTGCTGTTTGTAACAAGCACATATTCGTCTGAAGGAAAGACAACAACAACCGCAAATATCGCAGTGTCCATAGCGCAGACCGGAAAGAAAACCCTGCTTATAGACGGGAATCTGCGCGTACCTGAGGTTCACAAGGCATTCAGCATACCCAATGACCGTGGAGTTGCCAATCTGTGGCTGAAAAACACGGAATTGTCATCTTATGAATATAATGTGCGCCATGCGGAAAAAGTAGAAAATCTTGATCTGCTCACTGCTGGCAGACGCCAGGCCAATGTGGCCGAGTTTCTTACCAAAGAGCATGTGGAAGAGCTGCTTAACTGGGCTGTGCTGAATTATGAACGTATAATAGTGGACGCTCCACCTGTTCTTACCTCCGCTGACGCCATGATATGGGCAAAGCATATAAAACAATGCCTGGTAGTTTTCAAGTACGGGAAAGTACAGATACCGAGTGCACGGATAGTCATAGACAAGATAAAGAAATCCGGAACAGCCGTAGCCGGAGGAATAATAACCTTCAGAAAAATGAGAGGTATGGAGGATGATACAGAAGATGAAGATGAATCAGAAGGCAGGGTGGATGGAGATATTGAGATGAAAGACGGCAAAGAAAACAATAATGAAAACAGTGACACAAACCGTCAGAATTAAAAATCTGTATTATAAAAAATAGTCACACAGACTTTTTTATCATGTGCGGCTCTGATAATAAAAATTGTAGAATCTAACTATGTTATGGAGGCATATTGCCTCCGGAGGAACAAATGGCTTTTGAAAGAACACTTGTGCTTGTGAAACCTGACGGAATGCAGCGCCGCCTTGCCGGGCTTATTATAGACAGGCTGGAAGCCACAGGCCTGGAAATGGCCGCCGCCAAAGTTGTATCTGTAACAGATGAACTGGCAAGAAAACACTATGCCCTGCTGGAAGGGAAAGGTTATTTTTCAAAACCTGAAAATTTCGAGGCGCTTATATCTTTTATAAAGGGTGAGCTGCATAATGTAACGCATCACCGTGTCATAGCTATGGTGTATCAGGGCGAAAATGCTGTAAAGACAGTACGCGCCACTGTAGGTGACACAAACCCGGAAAAGGCCGCCGGAGGCACAATACGCGGCAGTTTCGGCCGTATAACGACAAAGAATGTATTTGAGAACGTCATTCATGCTTCCGGCACCCCGGAAGAAGGTGAACGTGAAATATCAGTCTGGTTCAAACCGGAAGAAGTAATAGGACGCTGAAAAAGACAATACGTGACAATGAGAAATTTATTTTTTCCTGTAGCGCTTGCAGTCACACTGTGTATGCAATGTGTTGCATATGTAGTGGCTCAGGCAGCGCCTGCCACGAAAACAGCATCCGGACAGATATCCGTGGCAGCGTCACAATCAGCACCTAAAGAAGAATTAATAGAATTTACAACAGATGACGAGTGGAAAATAAAGGGCCGCTATTATCCGGCTGTAAAAAGCACCTGGACAATAGTAATGATACACTCCCAGAAAAAGAGTTCAGGAGAATGGTCCCTCTGGTTTCCATATCTGCGCGAAGCCGGAATAGGCTATCTTGCCATAGATCTGCGGGGACATGGCAGAAGTCTTGAAGACCCCGTTGGATCAACAACAACCTGGAGACGATTCGCAATTTCAGGTGCAAATAATGATTACAATAAAATGGTACGGGATGTGGAAGGGGCCATATCCTGGCTGGGAGAACATGGTGTACCGGAAAACAGGATAGTTTTAGCCGGTTCCATATTAGGCGCCAATCTTGCTGTAAAAACCGCTGCCATACATCCTGATATAGCCATGGGAATAGCCATATCCCCTGCACTAAACGCAAATGATGTTCTGCTTGTAAACCCACTGCGTACGGCGTATGGAAAAAGACCGTTACTGCTTGTGGGCGGAACAGACAGGGAGCGCCAGTACAAGGAACTTATACTTATAAATGACCTTGCAAGGACAGCCTGCGGCGTAGGCAATGTAACGCTTATGCTGGAATATTCCGGGCTTGGAATGGATATAATTACAAAATATAATATTAAAAGGCTTATATCCTGGCTGGATAATCCCAGACTGCCGGAAATAATACAACTTGAAGGCGATGACGATGAAGAACTAAGCCCTCAGATAATAACAGAGGAGTAGCACGGTGAACGAAGACATAAAAAAAGAATCACTTTCGGAAAAGTATTCAAAACTGCCTACAGAACAGACAAATCCACGTACCGTCAATCTTGACCGTGTTCCACTGCGTGAAGTTCTGAATATGCTGAACAGTGAAGATTCCCTTGTGCCCACAGCTGTGGAAAAAGCCATACCACAGATAGAAAAAGCCGCAATGGAAATATCAAAATCATATCTGTCAGGCAGGAAAATTTATTTTATCGGTGCAGGAACCAGCGGAAGACTCGGTGTACTTGAAGCTGCGGAAATTCCTCCAACATATGGTGTCGAGCCAGGAATTTTCACGGCACTTATGGCAGGCGGACATGAGGCGGTATTTCTTTCAAAAGAAGGGGCAGAGGATGTTTTTGAAGACGGAGAAAAGGAAATAGCTGCGCTGGCCGGACCAGGAGACACCGTAATAGGAATAGCAGCAAGTGGTATAACCCCTTATGTAAAAGGAGGGCTTTCTGCCGGTCTGGCCAAAGGTGCAACAACGGTACTTCTTACATGCAATCCGAATGAAAAAGCCAAAGAGGCACAGATAATAATAGCCATAGACGTAGGCCCTGAACCCGTGTCAGGCTCTACAAGAATGAAATCAGGCACAGCGACAAAACTGGCGCTTAACATGCTGTCCACTTCCTCTATGGTAATTTCAGGCAAGGTTTACAGAAACTGGATGGTTGACGTGAAAACAACATCAAGGAAACTGGAAATGCGCGCCATACGGATAACAGCCACTGTAGGACAGGTTTCCAGGGAAGAGGCTGCCAGACTGCTTGAGCAGACTGGAAACAATGTCAAAACAGCAATAGTAATGGCAAGGCTTAAGACAAGCCGCACGGAGGCAGAACGTAAAATCATTGAAGCAGGCGGATTCCTCAAGAAAATACTCGGCTGAGTCTTTAGAAAAAATCATGTATATGCAAAAAAAGCGGTCCTCAAGGCCGCTTTTTTTATTAATTAACAGGCTAACTCCTGATAAATATATTGTGTCAATACTTTCCGTTAACAGAGCCAGTTAATAAAAATCTGAAACAAAAATGGTTCAGAAGAATTTTCTTATGGCTGCTCACCGTCAGTTATGTCATTTTCACATTTTTCATTAACAGCATTATCTGTATTTTCAGATGTATCCGTCTGTACTCCTTCCTGTTCCACAGGTATGGACATTTTCTTTTCCCTGTAGTAAATCCATAATCTGGAGCCTTCAGCCTTTGCAAAATATGGTCTTGACGGATCCAGATTAACCGCAAGTTCAAAAGCCCGCGCTGTCTGTTCAGATGTCTGGCCTGAGGCAAGCGGAATCATTATATTCCAGCCGGCCACATGGTCAACTGTTCCATCAGGCCGCATAAAACGGAAAATGGAAAGCCACAGGGAAGCTGTACCTCCGAGAGAACCGTCCTGCTTCCCGGCAGCGGTACCAATTATATCCACTATGCCAGGCTCACCACCAACTGTTACTTTCCCGGCGCTAACCTTCATTGATTGTTTAGGATCAAGAGACATTACCCTCAGTTCAGCGCCTTTCTTAAGCTCTTTCTCCGGATTGTATGCCATATCATTCCCCTTTTCTGGATTTTTATTTATCTTACCATTTTTTGCTAACATATAAATAATGGCTGAAACATTCAGCCTTTTTTAATTTGGAACTGTAATATGAATGAGACAGAGAGAAGAAGAACTTTTGCCATAATTTCCCACCCTGACGCCGGGAAAACCACACTTACGGAAAAACTCCTGCTTTACGGAGGAGCCCTGCACCTTGCAGGAACCGTGACAGCCAGAAAACATCAGCGTGCAACAGCTTCGGACTGGATGGAACTGGAAAAGAAAAGAGGAATATCAATAAGTTCTACTGTTCTGCAGTTCGATTACAGTGGTTATAAAATAAATCTTCTTGATACACCGGGCCACAAGGATTTTTCAGAAGACACATACCGAGTGCTGACAGCTGTTGACGCAGCGATAATGGTAATAGACGCAGGAAAAGGCATTGAGGCACAGACACTAAAGCTATTCGAGGTGTGCCGCAGAAGACATATTCCAATATTTACTTTTATGAACAAGATGGACCGCCCGGCCATGGAGCCTCTGGAACTTATAGACCAGCTTGAAAAAGTTCTCGGACTGAAACCATTTCCCGTGAACTGGCCTATGGGAAATGGTCCTGATTTCAAAGGTGTCTACGACCGCGTTAACAAAAAAGCGCATTTCTTTGAGAGAACCCCGGGCGGAGCTTACCGCGCCCCTGTGGAAACAGCCGGAATCAACGACCCACTGATAAAAGAAAAACTGGATGCACGCTCCTATGAAAATTTCATGGAAGAAGCAGAAATGCTGGATATGGCCGGAACAGAATATTCACAGGAGGAAGTGCTCAGGGGTGAAACAACTCCGGTTTTCTTCGGTAGCGCCGTAAACAATTTCGGCATACAGCTTATGCTGGATGGCTTTATAAGCCGCTCTGTTCCCCCCGCACCAAGGACAAGCAATGGAAAACCTGTACCGGTGGATTCTCCTTTCTTCAGCGGGTTTATTTTCAAAATACAGGGCAATATGAATCCCAGACACCGCGACAAGGTTGCTTTTATACGTGTATGTTCCGGAAAATTCAGAAGAGACATGACTGTAAATCTTTCAGGTACGGATAAAAAGATAAGGCTGTCCAACTCCAGCAAGCTTTTCGGACAGGAAAGAGAAACCATGGATGAAGCATATCCTGGTGACATAGTCGGAATAGTTGGACATCAGGATTTCAGGATAGGCGATACCCTTACGGAAAATCCGGATATAGTATACAATGAAATTCCCCGGTTCCCGCCAGAATGTTTTACCTATCTGTACAATCCTTCTCCGTCGAAGTTCAAACCTTTCCGCGATGGTCTTAACCAGCTTATTCTGGAGGGTATAGTACAGCAGTTCACAATAGATCATGAATCGCAGAGTTCTTCGCCACTTCTTGGCGCTGTCGGACCGCTTCAGTTTGAAGTAACACAGTACCGGCTGGAATCCGAATACGGCATTGAAACAAAAATGGAATCATGCCCCTGGGAAACAGTACGATGGATAAGCGAAGAGGACAGGGCAAAACTTGAAGGCCCTGACGTTCATATGGGATCAGGCGTTAAAACCGGAAAAGACGGCGCAGGAAGACCGGTTGTATTCTTTCCAACAAAATGGGCAATGCGTTATTTCGGAGAAACCTTCAAGAATATAACACTTCACGAGCTGCCTCAGGAAGACACAGAACCACAGGCCTGATAGCCGGGTCTGCACAATACTTTAACATATCCATAAAAAAGACCTCTTACGAGGTCTTTTTTTATCAGTTCCAATCTGTTTTTATAACAGATTACATTTTTATTTTCTGTTTTTCCCTGTTCTGTCAACAGAGGAATACGTTTTATCCTGGTCAACAGGCTCTACAAATTTACCGTTCCATATTTTACCGAAAACATCTTCAAGCACCCTGGCACCTTCCGCACCGTATATAACTACAGCAGCACCACGGCTGGTTGTGAAATAAGTCGGCCCCCAGTTAGAGGTTGAAATATAACTTCTTTTTCCGTCAGCAGTTATGTATTTGGAATGCTGGACACGTGCAAACGGTATAAAACCGGAGGAATGTTCCTTAAGAGAAGCAATCTTCACGGTAATGTTCTCAGCCGCTGCGAGTGATTTTATATCGGCATCTGATTTTGATTTTCCCATGGTCCAGTCTGCAAACACCAGATTTACTTTTACACCACGTTTTCCGGCTGCGCGGAAAGCCTTGTCAAGAACCTCCCAGCGCCCGGAGCCATATTCTTCAAGATGATATGTCATTACCTGCCCGGAAATTGTCTTCTTCGCTCCGTTTATGATTTTAAGCATAGCTTCAAGCTCACTGTCAAAACCTTTATTGATAAATCCTTCCGGACCGAAAGCAAGGCTGTATTTTACTTTTTTCCCGTTTAAAAGAGCAGTTTCAGGCTTTTTCGCTGTTACGGCATTCCTGGCAGGTGTCTTTTTTATTATCGACAGAGCACGCTCTTTTGCCTTATCTCCAGCCTGTTTTTTTTCTTCTTTGGACAGATTTTTATCATCCGTATCATTCTCTGCTATCTGCCAGTCATCCTCAAAAATAAGACCAAAATCCTTTGCAGCGCGGGTACTGGTTATCCTTACGCCTGTTTCATGAATATGCTTAAGCGAACGCCAGTCAAAATTCTGACTGCCGACATATACTTCTTTTCCGTCCACAATAAAGAATTTTGTATGCTGCACTCCGCCCTTATATGCCTTGCCAAAATTGATTACAGCAGTCTCAGCTCCGGCTCTGCGCAGATCTGAAAGCGGTTTTCCGCTTTCACGCATCATATTTGAACCTACAAGGAAACGTACTTTTACACCACGCTTAACCGCTTCCTTAATAGCATTCAGAACCGGTGTAAGTACCTCTCCCTCCTGTTCCGCTATATAATACTGCTCGAAATCAAGAGTTTTCTCTGCAGAATTTATCATATCCAGCCATATCTTCTGCGGACGTTCCGTGAGTTCTGAACCGTATCCGGTTTCTTCCGGCACACTTTCCACAATTTTCAATACAGCCGTTTTCTTTTCCGCAGGCCCTGATTTAACGGTCTGTTCTCCTGCAGAAAGAATGCCTGGAACTGAAAACACCGCTGATAAAAGACAGACAAAAAGAATTTTCTTCATAAAACTGCTCCCTGTATGCTCGTTTTTTATGTATCCCGCTTACTATCCGTGCTGCAAGGGGAAGATTAAAGCGATGGCACCGCAGAACCGCCTGCCGGTTTTGAAGAACCGGATGAAAGCGGGTCGTCCGCAAGAGGGTCCTGCGATGTGGCTGCTGACGCAGGTGCCGCAACAGGCGATGGCACTGATGATGCAGCAGGAGGCATTACGGTTGCAGGCAGATCAGCCTCTGTCTTTCTGCTTACTTTCTTTTTCGCCGCTCCCTTTAAACCAGCAGGAACGACATTTCCTGCTCCTGCCGCTTTACGTTTTCTGTTTTTCTTTTTGAGAACAACACGTTTTTTCTTTTCGGCGAGGGTTTTCGCTTCTTCAGTAACTGGAGCCGGAGCGTCGGCTTCAGCTGTCACTGCAGCTGCTTCACTGGCGGCCTCCTTAGCCTGGCGCTCGGCAAATTCAGGGTGAAGGTCTTTTTCCTTCTCAGCAAGATACTGGTCAAACAGAACCTGCTGCTGGTCATCAAGATATTCCCTGATATTGTCGTTAACTCCATCAGACAGCGCTTTCATGACAGATTTGCTCTCCTCGGTTCTTTCATGATATTTCATCTCCTCACGGAGATTTTTATCATAAATCTTCATATTCTTGTCGAATTTTTTTGCCCTGCCTTCAAGATCCTTTCGCAGTTTCTTTATCTGGCGTCCGCTAAGATTCAGTCTGGCTGAAATATCATTCATCACCACTTCCGGATCTATTCTCCTGATCGGGGCCTCTTCCTGCTGCTGCGCGGAAACAGGCATTACAAAAAGAAAAAACGATAGTAGAAAATGCATATATCCTCCTGAAACTATATATCATTATACATAAATTCCGCACACACGGTCGGACAATGTACCATGTCCCGTTATTCCTGCAACGTTAATCCACAATTCACTGCATATGCCTTGACAAAACCGGACAGGTCTGTTATAATTTGTTTGTTAATGTCAGATTGTATTTTTTGCAAAATTGTTTCCGGAGAGATAAAGTCAAAAATTATCCGTGAGGATGATTTTACTTTATCTTTTCTTGATTTGAACCCACAGGCTCCTACGCATGTTCTTATAATCCCCAAAAAGCATATCAGTTCGCTTTCAGCAGCTTCAGAGGAAGACATTGAGCTGCTGGGCAGAATACAGTTTGCTGCAGCGGAAACAGCAAGACTTCTCAAGGTTGAAAAATCTTTCCGT
>CACZRG010000018.1 GCA_902783485.1 uncultured Elusimicrobium sp. | reverse complement strand
TGTAAATGCCGTAAAGTACAGTGTAGAAGCTGCGGAACCTGTTTTTACCGCTGGCAGTCTGAACAGATTTCTTGATATGAATACCTGTATTTACGAGCGGGTCAGAACATCGGGTAAGATTCAGCATTTTGATGTGCGTGAACTTTACCGGGGGGCTGAAATAGAGGATTCGGGCAGAAAACTTGTTATCACACTGTCTTTCTGCCCTGCCGGGGCCAATCTTCGCCCGGAGCTGGCAGCAAATGCCATTTTCGGAGAATTTGAAGTGAAAGGAATTAAAAGACTGGAATTCTACTGGCAGAATTCCAAAGGAGAATTTGAAGTATTCTGAGCGCTTTAGGCGCATAGATTTTTTCAGGAGCATATTATGTCAAAAGAAAAAGAAGAACCACAGGAAGAAAGAACACACAGGGAGATTTTTGCAAACAGTTCATTCGAAGAGACGCGCATAGCAATAATGGAGGACGGACGTCTTTCGGAACTTATGTGGGAACGCCGCAGTTCCGGCCATATCGTAGGTAACATATACAAGGCCGTGGTAGAGAATGTACTCCCTGGAATTTCCAGCGCATTCATGCGCATAGGAATGGAGAAGAATGCCTATATTTATATTTCAGATGTGCTTGGCAATCAGAAGGAGCCGATAGACAAGCTGCTTAAAAAGGATCAGGAGGTCATGGTTCAGGTCACAAAGGATGCCATAAGCACCAAAGGCATGAAGGTAACCATGGACGTTTCCCTGCCAGGCCGTTATCTTGTGCTTACTCCCTTTCAGGATTTTGTAGGTGTTTCAAAGAGCATAGAGGATGCTAATGAGCGTGCCAGGCTTTCCGAAATAATCCGTCGGATAGCAAGTCCTGAAAAACTTGGCAGAAAAGGCTGCATTGTCCGAACAGAAGCAGATGGAGCTTCCGAGAGGGAACTGGAAAGGGAACTTAAATTCCTGCTCCGGCTCTGGGACAGTATACAGAACAAATTCGATCACTCCCGCCCTCCTTGTCTGCTTCACCGGGATATGGATATGACTCTGCAGGTTGCACGTGATGTTCTTTCCGATGAAACGGATATTTATATGCTCGACAACCGGGAAGATTACAGGAATGTACTGGATTTTGTGGGCAAAATGTCTCCGGAATTAAAAAACAAAATCAAACTTTACGATGGAAAGACACCTATTTTCAAAGCCTTTGATATTGAAAAGGAAATAGAGGATATACGCAAAATAAAGGTGCCTCTTCCGAACGGTGGAAGTCTTATTATACAGGAGGCGGAATCCCTGTGTGCCATAGATGTTAACACCGGCAGATTTACAGGCAGCAAATCGCAGGAGGAAACCGTTACAGCTACAAATCTTGAAGCTGCAAAGGAAATAGCCCGTCAGCTGCGTCTGCGCAATATAGGCGGAATCATCGTTATAGATTTCATCGACATGAAGAAAGCCTCAAACAGACATAAACTTGTAGAGGCCCTGGAACATGCCGTGCGCAACGACCGCGCCAAAATAAGAATTCTGCCTGTTACAAGACTTGGTCTTGTTGAAATGACACGTGAGCGCAAACGTGAAAGCACCTGCAGCCTGCTTACCGAGGAATGTCCGGAATGCCACGGTTCAGGCCGTGTGCTTTCAAGCGAGAGCATAATAATAAAAATACAGCGGGAAATATATGGACTTACCATGGGCGCTTCCGGCGGGAATCTGCGCATAGTGGTTCACCCTATACTTTGTGAAATTCTCAAGAAGAAACAGGGACTGATAGAAAGAAATATACGCAGACCTATGAAGATAATGTCAGATCCCCAGCTTACATGGGAAGATTACCGCATTGTCCTCGAATGAAGAATATAATTTTTTCTTGGCTGTTGGTGGCGGGCCTGCTGTTTTCAGCTGTCCTTCCTTTGTGTGCCGGAATTGATGAGGTAATATTTCTCAAGGATGACATAGCCGCCGGGAATGCCGCCTCATATTCATATGAGGGACGTCTTTATCTTAATGCTTTCCATACTGTCAGGATTCTCGGAGGCAGGCTTGATATTCTTGGTGCATCTGGACGTGTGGTAATAACGGCAAAGCGGAGCAAACTCTTGTTTTCCGAATCGTCGGACAATGTGATAATAAACGGCGTAAAAAAAGAATATCCCAAACCCCTTATCGTACGTGCGGGAGTACCTTTTATACTTTCGCAATGTATAGCAAGTGGTGATTTCAGCAGAACATATGGAAAGAAAATTTCTTTTGAAGCCGTAAAACCTGAGAATGCCACTATCAGGAATTCATTATCCGGTGGTGGCAGGTCAGCCCAGGAGGCCAGTCCGATAGCAAATGCAGTGCCATCCACAACGCCGGCAGGATCTGACAGTGTACCGGTTGGTAATACGGCGGAGCATTCACCGGCTTTACCTGTAAATATTACCGGAATACGCTGCGCAGATCACGAAGACAGAACACGCTTTGTAATAAATCTTTCTGCGGAAGCAGTGTGGACTAAAAAAAGACTGCGTGATTCGATTCTTATTGAAATTCAGGGCGCTTCAGCAGAGAATATTTCTTCCAACGGTATAAAAGGCAGGGAAATAAGGTCTGTGGGTTTTGACAGGATTCCGGCAGGGACAGTGGCAAAACTGTATCTTGCTGATACCGCGGGACGTTCGGAAATATTCAGTCTTGAAAAACCAGACCGCATAGTCGCTGATGTTTTCAGACTTAAGCCTGGAGAGCAAATACGGTATGATTCTGAAGAGGAAACGCTTATACCGGAAGCGGACAGTGTTCCTGCGGAATCCACGGTTAAGGAAGAAATAAAGGAAACTGAAATTGAAGAGGAAAATATAGAAAATTATCCTCTGCTCAGACCTGCTGAATCCGTGGAAAGGGCTGAAAAGATTTCTGGCAGGACTGATAACAAAACCAATACCGTCAGAAAAAAATCAAACACGGCCTCCGGTCTGAAAATGGCAAGAAAAGACAAAAAGGGAAAAACTGTAAAGAAAACATCAGGCTCTTCCGGTAAAGAGGCTGTTCTCCCTGCCAAAGTGCTGGCAGGGCTTAAGGCTTCCGGAATAAAATATTCAGACAATGGAACAGAAGGGCAGAAGACCGCAGGTAATACGGTTCCCAAAAACAGCGCCAGTACCGCATATGGTTCAGCTTCCTCTGTCCCGGCAGCCAAAATGGCAGCAGGGGAAACACGTCCAGTCGCGCAGGAAGGCAAAATAATAGTGGTTCTGGACCCGGCTCATGGTGGAAAAGACGAAGGGGGACCGCGTAAATTCGGTCTGTCTGAAAAGCAGTATGCACTGCATCTTGCCCGCGATATACAGAAAGCATTTGCGGATGATTCAAGATTCCAGGTTGTTCTTACCAGAAATACTGATATTTTCATGCCGCTTAAGAAGAGAACGGAAATTGCCGGAGGGCTTAATGCTTCTGTATTCATATCACTTCATGCGAATGGAGTTTCCGGCAGACCGTCGGCAAAAGGTTTTGAAGTATTCTCACTTTCTGATTCTTTCGATGAAAATTATGAGGAAATGCTGAACAGGGAAAATTCAGTTACTTCCATGGAAAGTGAAAACGAACGGCCTGACGCAGCTTCCATGTTACGGAATCAGAAAGCATTTGAACTCCGGGAGGAGAGTGCAAGGCTTGCCGGTATTTTGTCATCAGAGATTGCAAGGGGAACACCGTTTAGAAATAACGGAGTAAAGAAATCGGGTCTTACAATATTGCGGCTGGCGGAAATGCCTTCCGTATGCATCTTCGCCGGATATATGACTAATTCCACGGACAAGCAGAATATGGATAATAAACTTGTAAGAATGCGCATAGCCCGTTCCATTTACAAAGGTGTCATAGATTATTCCGAGATGAGAGGATGGATAAAATGAGCTGCAGGGTTAGTCCCGTGGGTATATTTGATTCCGGCCTCGGCGGACTTACGGTATATAAAGCTGTACGTGAACTACTGCCTTCGGAGAAACTTATTTATTTCGGAGATACGGCCCGTGTCCCTTATGGAACAAAATCCAGAGAGGCTGTTATTTCATTCTCTAAGGAAATCGCCGGATATCTTATCCTGAAAAAAGTGAAAATGGTTGTTATAGCGTGCAATACAGCCACATCTCTGGCTCTGCCTGAAATAAGACGTATGGCACAGGTCCCGGTATGCGGAGTTATAGAACCTGGTGTTAAAGCCGCGCTGGCCACAACTCCGCCTGGAGGAAGGATTCTTGTTATCGGAACAAACGCTACCGTGGCAAGTCATGCCTATGAGAAAGCTCTGCACAGGATAAATCCTTCTGTGGAGGTTATGGAACAGGCATGCCCGCTTTTCGTTCCTCTCGTAGAGGAAGGCTGGACAGACAAATCAGTTACGGAAGACGCTGCACTTGAGTATCTGTCACCATATCTTTCAAAGAAAATAAACACGCTGATACTTGGCTGTACGCATTATCCCATGCTGGAAAAAGTAGTAAGGAATATAATGGGCTCAAAGGTTCATATAGTCAATTCTGCACTTGCCACGGCTTATGCCGTACGGCAGATTCTGGAAAAGGAAAAGCTGCTTGCGCCACAGCGCTGCAGAGGAACGGACAGGTTTATCGTAAGCGACTCGCCTGGACATTTTTCCGTCATGGCCAACCGTCTGTTAGGTCTTTCCCCGCAGAAAGTGATGGTAAAAAGATTTTAGATTTATTTTTTTAATCAGATTTGTTTCGCAGGAGATTTTATGAATTTAATGAAAAAACTGACTTGCTGTTTTATTCTGTTTTTTATCTGTACCGGCCTGATCATGGCTGAGGACAGAATTCTTTTTAAAGACGGAGAAAAAGCCGGTAAAATACAGGTTATGGCTTCGGAAGGCAGAATATATCTGCAGGCTTCCAAAGCTGCGAAACTGCTGGGGGGGAAGATAAATGTTTTATCTGCTTCGGGCAAGGTTGTATTTAAAAGCAGAAAACTGCAGGTAGTATTTTCAGAGGGCTCCGGTTCAGTAAGTACAAACGGTGTCTTGGCCTTATTTGATCAGCCTATGCTTGTAAGGGCCGGTGTGCCTTATATTTCCGCAGAATATTTTCAGTCGGATGTTTTTGCCGGCGCATACGGCAGGAAAATTGTCATTTCCGATGAAAAAGGGAATATTCCGGAAGAAAAAAGTATCGCCGGTACTGAAACAGCAGTTTTTGTTCCGGCAACAGATAATCCTACAGTGCCCGGAATTCCTGAGATAACATCGATACGCTGCGGCACGCATACAGATAAAACCAGAATTGTTCTGAATCTTTCTGAAACCTGCTCGTGGGAAGAGGAACATTCAGACGATATTTTCCTGCTCCGCCTGGCAGGCGCAGTTGTTAAAACGCAGGGCTATGAGGGAAAGACGGGTAATGAGGTTATGGATATTTCCATATCAGGCAGTGAAAATGGCGCTGAACTTCATGTACAGCTTTCTCCGTATGCCGGTGAAACAAAAATATTCAGATTGTCATCACCTGAAAGAATTGTCATTGATGTGTTCAAGGCAGCCGGGGGTGGTGCTGCATCTGTTCCGGCTGAATCTGCTGAAACCGATAATTCCATAAGCGATAATGATATGAATGTTGATATTTATCCTGAGCTTAAACCTCTGGAATCAGTTCCCGCAGTGGAGCAGAAAAAAGATGAAGAGACAGCTGTACCTGTTGTTACAGAAGAACAGCGCAAGGGTAAAAGAATAATAGTCATTGATCCTGGTCACGGCGGGCATGACTCCGGAACACATTTTGATATCACAAAAGTCACCACATCCTATAAAAAGAACAGCAAAGGCAAAAAGGTAAAAGTAAAAAACACAAAGGTGATAAGGACAATAAAAGAAAAGGAACTCAATCTTCTTCAGGCCAAAGAACTGATAAAACTTATAGACAGTGATTCCAGATTCAAAGCCGTTCTTACCCGGGACAAGGATGTGTTTGTCTCACTTCCCGGACGCAGTAAAATAGCAAAGAATCTGAAGGCTGATGCATTTATTTCCCTGCATATAAATTCAGCTGGAAAAAATCCGAACAATCCATGCAAACCGCATGGCTTCGAGATATTCTCCATGACAGAGGATAAAATGGATAGCGAGGCAGTGGAAGTGGCGGCCCGTGAAAATACCGTATTCTCAGAGGAGGAGCGTGAGGAACTGCTTGAAACAGAACTTTTACAGGACAGTTTCCTGCAGATAAATGCGCGCAACAGCGGATATATACTGGCAGAGAATATAGCCGCAGAATTCAGGAGCAGAACACCTTTTCCGCCAAACGGCTCTACCGGTGTGAAAAAAGCCAATTTCGCCGTTCTCCGCAGGGCCAGATTTCCCGCAGTACTTGTTGAATCCGGGTTTTTATGCAACTCCACGGACAGGCCACTTCTTGAGAATGCTAAAACACGTAAAAAAATAGCAGAAGCTGTTTACAACGCTATTGTTAAATATGGAAGAAATTCAGGCTGGTATAAATAAAAAACGACCTGTTTAAAAAAAAGGCCGCCGTTAAATGGTGGCCTTTTTTGTTGTCCGAAAACCCCCACCACAGCTATGCCGGGGGGATATTTATTAATCTGCCTTAAGTTCCCGCGCTACAGTCTTCGTTTCCGCTGTAAGCGGATATGAAAGTACAAGCCACAATGCGGCGAACAGTGCCGCGACTCCGGGATATATAGCCGGCAGAACGGCTATACCGTAAAGCCCGAAAACAGACAATGCCGTGGCAGTGCTTCCTTTTGCGAAACGGTACATAAAGGCATCCGCTACCTGTTTGGCACGGTAGCGTACATCATACGGTAGCGGAATATAAAGAGTTTCCTTTGTGGCTCTGAACAGCGAATAATCCAGGCCTTTGAACATAAAGAAAGCGAATGAGGCCACCGCAAGTGATGGAACGAAAACAAGAACCATACAGGCCGTTAAATGCACGGCAGGTATGACCATAAGAATAATCCTGCGGCTTATATGGTGAAGCAGAATTGGTGTTATCAGAAACTGCATGACAGCCGAAAACAGATTAACTTTCATCCAGAACAGACCAAAATAAGCTGTTCTGGTATCTTTTGAACTTATGGCTCCCTGAACAAGCTGTGACCACCTGAAATCAAGCAGTGTGGCGACAACCTGTGTTGAAAAAATTATCAGTGCTATGAAAAGCACTGTTTTATGCTCCCATATTACACTCAGGTGCAGATGTCCCTTTTTTCCGCCTTTTTCTTCTTCAGATGGCTTTGGTTCCCCGCCTCTTTCATATGCCATTTTTGCAAGTATGAAAGCCGGGATTATGCTTAAGGCAGCGAATAGGAGAAAATAATCTGTACCTATGCTGCTGGCATATCTGGCAATTATGAATCCGCCTAAAAGCGGTCCAACTGCCGCAAGACCTGCAACCGGGCCATTGAAAATTCTGCTTTCGCTGTCTTTTAGCGTGCTGTTTATAAAAGACCAGTACTGTTCCGATATTATAACAACATAGGATTCCTTGAATATAAGTACAAGGAATACCAGCCATTTTCCGGCTTTATCAAGAAAGAGCCATGATAGAAGAAGCACAGTGGCGCTTAAGACCATGCTTGCCAGCATTGATTTTTTTGCGCCTAATTTTGAAAGCATTATACCGTAACCGAATATAATTGCCGCCATCATAAGTGGAACAAAGGCCACGGCATAAGGTTTGGCTGTAGCGTCCCAGTATGAAAGGAATATTGATTCTACCGGTGAACGTACGAATTCATAACCGCAGAAAAAGAACATTGCGGACAGCCCGGACAGCAATACCGCTATACCCGCTTTTTTCCCGCGTTCGCTTTTTAATGTTTCAATAAGTTTTGACATTTTTTATCAGGCCCCGGAATCAGGTACCTCTCAGGCGTTTCTTTCTTACCACGGGTTTCTTGAAGTTCACTGAAAGTGAGAAACGGTGTACATCGCCTAAATCTCCAAAGGGAGAATAGGCATAGTCGAAAGAATATACATCTCCGAATTTAAGTCCGGCTCCGAGTGAAAAATTGTTGGACCCTTTTACAGCTTCATCTTTGTTTCTTGTATTCAGGCCTCCGCGAAGCGCTGCCTCAAGCGGCATTTCCCTGCTTGATATTAATTTCAGTTTGAGTTCAGAACCAGCTGCGAATACCGTGTCATAATCACTGTATGAGATCATATCAGCGGTAAAACAGAGGAAATCAGATACTTTATACAGTGAACCGGCCCTAATGATCATTGGAAGATCATTTTCCTCCTTGTCGAATCTCATTGAGCCTATAAGATTCTGGCCAGCAAAGGAAAATCTTAAATGCCGTCCTAAAAACCATGGAGAAAGCAGGCCTATATCGGCTGAAAGAGTATTATCTGAATTACTTATTTTTGAGGAAATGAACTTTCCGGCTGCCCCCATTATGAATCTGTCTTCAGGGTCTTTGTTAAAACCAGTGATATAGCATGAAAACGTTATGCTCAGCGCAAGATCATATGGTGACATGTTCTGTGTTATCTCACCATGCTCACTTGTTCCTTCTATTGAACCATAGCTCATGTACTTTGCTGATATGCCCCATGCGCCCATGTCACCTGTATTTTCCGCGTAGGCCAGATAACTGAGCGAAGTATCGGCCAGGTACATTGAATGCATTAATGCTATCGATTTATATCTTATATTGGTAGCGGCAGCCGGATTCCAGTCCAGCGCAAAAGCATCATCTGCCGCAGCGCTGAAAGCCTCTCCCATGGCCGCTGCCCTGGCGCCTGAGGCAATCTTAAGGAACTGTCCTGTAGATGTTCCTACATCGGCACCTGAAGCATATGTACGCACCGGAAACAACAGGCACGCAGCGATAAGCAGAAAAAAGAAAAATGGCAGAAAATTTCTTCTTTTTCTCATAATTACCTCTCAATGGCAAGTTTATATGTCTTGCTTACGGAAGGATTGTCTTTTGACTGTATGAAAACAATATATATACCACTGCCCGCTTTATTGCCGTTCTTGTTAAGTCCGTCCCATGTGGTGCTTGTTCCCGGAGAATCAATCTCCCGCACAAGTTCTCCCAATATGGTGAATATTTTTACTTTCGACCCTTTACCATTTATATCAGGCAGATTCTCAAAATGAACAACACCGTAATTTGTGTTGGGTCTGTATGGATTCGGGTATATTCTTACGTTTGCAGCAGTAGACAGAGTTGTCGTTTTCATAATCTGATATAACCCGAAATTCCATATTTTGGCGGTAAGTGTATTGTTGTCCGGATCTGATACTGTCTCTACCGGATTCCATGTTTTTGAAGTGTCGTCAAAGCGGGCCAGAAGAAGTTTCTCCTGCTGATCCTGTGGGAGTGGCATCATAAGACGGTGTGCTTTACCGTACGCATGAGGATTAGAATTCATGTGTTCTTCTACATATGCAATATCGTACGGCATTACAAGGGTCATGGGTTTTGACACAACATATTGTACTGTTTCTGTAGCGGCAGAAAGTCTTATTTCAAGGCCGAGTTTTCCTGATAACAGTTTTTCCCCGGCAACAGCAGGTCTGTTAACAACATGTGTGGTTGAACTTAGATAGTTAGTGAAATCTTCTTCGTACATTGGCTTGATTATTACGCCGAGATTACTTGAGATGCTGAAAGCCGGAACCTTCAGAATTATATATTTATGAAAAGCGGGAATACTTTTTACCGTATCCGTGTCGCGTATTATATCTATAATGTCAGTTTCATTTTTTGTCTCTGCAGGGGAGGAGTGAATAAGTATAAAATGGCTGTATACATTGTTTCCTGCTGTCTTTTTTATACCTTTTGTTCTTACAAGAGTGTAATAGGAAGTTCCCACATCGAGGTCATTGAATTTATGACTTAAACCACGTACTGTCGCAATGTGCGGATTACAATTATCAAGTATATTCTGGCAGGAACTTTGGGCATAAGGATTATGTGGCCCATAATTGGCGCATAGGCCTGCATATGTACCTATGTCTCCTTCCTGACAGTGGGAAGATGTATATATTTCGTACTCGGAATCAGGTGAATTGTTTCCATGTTTCCAATTAGCGGTGAATGTGTCAAATCCTAAAGCTGTATAAGCTTCCGTAAATGTAGATATAGCCACAGGCTCAGAAGGCTCTGTGTAGAATTCCGCCATGTCAACTACGGAAGATTCAGTATCATCCGGCTCAATATTCTGAGTTAAAACGGATAGCCTGAACTGATAGGTACTGTTTGACTGCAGGCCCGTTATTTCCTGTCGCTGTGTTCCTGTTCTGCTGGAGGAAAATACTTTGAACGTATTATCATTGAAACCCGATGAGGAATAACGTATTTTGAAATGTGTTCCTATTGCATATTTCTTATTAGGGTCACTGCCATAGGAGTTGTCATAGGACCCTGGCCATTCCACAGTTATGGTAGTGCTGCTGCTTGAATATCCTTCCGAAGTAAGGTCTTCTCCGTTTTTCTTGGGGTCAGGAGTTGAGGCCTTTGTTGATACAGAACGTGGATGTTTTTTCCAGTCTGAGGTGTAAACATCTGCGCTGTTTTTTGCATTGGCCCTTATGTAATAGAGTGTTTCAGGATTCAGTCCATCGAGAATTACAGGAAATATTTCACCTTTCTGTGGATTGGAAACTTCCGTGGATTTTGCAAATCCTGTATAATCCGGGTTAGTATAGCACTCAATAGTGAAAAAGGTGCCTGCGGGATTGTCGGAAGGATCCAGCATTACTGTTATTGAACTGGGATATGTAATGAAATCGTCAAATTCAGGAAGTACCGCATGAGTGATGATGGGCCACGTATTTACGGGTACGAAAATGCCCTCCGAATCGGCATTTACCATTGCACCGCGTACATAATAGCTGGTATTAGGTTCTATTGTATTGTCGAAAGTGCTGCCTGCAGTTATACGCCCTTCATCTGGGGCTTCATACAGTGTTACAACAGGATCTCCTGAAAAATTTTCCTTGTATACTTCAAGTCTGAATCTGTAAGCCCCGGATAAGGAAAAAGTTTCATAATTGACGGTAAAGCTTGAAGCATGTATATTATCAGTAGTAACTGAAGGTGTAGTTACTGTTGCGGGCAATGTCCAGCGTGGCCTGTCCGTTTTGTCACTGTCTTCATATCCCATTCCATATTTCGCGCTTACCCTTGCTGAATACTGGCTGTTCATGTTTAATCCGGTAATTGTAAATGTCTGCTCTTCGGTATTCAGCATTGGAGACATTGGAGTTGAGGAAACATGTGTTGAGTAATCCTGTATTGTTCCATCTCCCCTGTAAATACCTACAATATATTCTTCAGGGCTGGGAGTGATTGTATCAAAGCGCAGTGTTGCAGAAGACTGGTGTACTGTCTTAAACGAAATATTTTTCGGAGCGCCTACGGAAAGGGTTGCTATGCCACCCAGATCTGTTATATTCTCTGCGCCGGCGTTGTTTTTCGTTATCATTCTCACAAAATAATAAGTAGTATAATCCAGACCTGTTATCGTAAGGGAGTTGGCAGAGGATGATCCCTCTGCATATTTTACTGTTCCTGCCGTGAAAGCCTGGCTTGTGGATACTTCAAGTCTGTAGCCGTTGCAGTTTCCTGCAGGCAGAGGTGCGAAATCAGCTGTTATGGCACCCCATGTGGCGGAAAGTGTTAAAACGCTTGGGTCAGTAAATATTTTCGGGGCCAGTGTCATTGTGGATATTGAAGGTGTGTATACAACTGCTCCCATAGCGTTTTCTGCCGATACCCTGAAGTAGTATATGGTGTTGGGACTAAGTCCGGATATGGCGGCAGCCTGTGTCTGCGAAGTGTCCAGCATGGCTGATCTGATTATTCCTGAACTGAAAAGTGAGTTTTTGGAAGCTTCAAGATATAAATGTGTTCCGCGCACTGAAGCCGGTGAGGCATTATTCCACCTTACAGTAACTGAAGACTCAAATACGGCACCGCCAGCAGCCTCAAATCTGAGCGTTGAAGGCGGGGTTGGCAGTGTCATTGTTGAGAAAATTATTTCATCGTCGTTTTCGTTTTTCTTATAGTTTACCGCTCCGCTGGAATTTATTGCGCCGACTCTGTAATAATACACCGTGTTCGGAGCAAGCGATTCATTACGGTAAACAGTAGAAGTGGTTGGAACCACAACAGCGCTGCTCATATCCGCATTTTTTGAATATTCCAGCCTGTATGAGGAGGCTTTGTATGACGTTGTGTCAATCCACACGAATTCACTATCCTCCGGAGCGAATCTCTCATCAAGAAGCTCCATGGCCAGGGTCGTTATTGTTGAAACATTTTCGGGTATGACCGCATCATCTGCCAGTATCTTGAAAACATAACTTGTATTTGCGTTAAGTCCGGTTATAATTTTTTCTCCCGTATCAATGCCGGCCTCCTCTGTTTTATAAACGCCTGAAGGGGATGTTGAATAGGATACTTTATAATTTTTTCCGGGTGACGGCAGCAGATCCCAGCGTACTTTCAGTGATGTGCCGTATTCACTGTTGGATACCATGTCTGAAAATGTTACCGCAGCCTCAACGGCGGAGGATATAAAGACTACAGCAAGTGTAAAAAGGAAAATTTTAAAAAATTTTGTCATTTTTTCACCATATACAATATAATAATAAAGTGTCTGACACTACTATTATAATATATTTCTGACAATATTTTCCCAATTAAAAAGCATATGGCAGTTTTTCTGAAAGATGCTGTACTGTGTTCAGAGTGACAGTTTCTGTCAGTACCGTGGAAATTTTTGAAACAAGGCCTTTTTATTTATTACAATTTTGAAATAGACTTCAATTTATATGAGGTGAGACATGGAATACAATATCCTGGTTATTAATCCCGGATCCACTTCGGATCAGGTAAGTTATTTCAGAGGTGAAAAGGAAATATTTCACAAAACTGTGCGTTATTCTCCTGAAGATCTTAAGCCTTTTGAGCATAAAAGAGCTGTGGAACAGTTTGAATTCCGTAAGACTCTTATACTTAAAACGCTAAAAGAAAATAATGTTAATATAAATGAAGTCCATGCCTTCATAGGTCTTTGCGGACTTGTCAGGCCGGTAGAAAGCGGTGTCTATGAGGTTACTGAGGATGTGATAAGGGATCTCCGTGCCGGAGTTTCCGGAGATCACCCGATCAACCTTGCCGGAATAATTGCTGGTTATTTCGCAGAGCAGACAGGTGCAAAGGCATTTGTTGCTGATCCACCGGTGGCGGACGAAATGGAACCGTTCACAAAATATTCCGGAATGCCGGAAAATCCGCGCACGCCTCTGTTTCACCCTCTCAATCAGAAACGTGTAGCGCGTCATGCTGCGGTCGCTGTTGGCAAGCCTTATGAAGAATGCAATTTCATAATAATGCACGCAGGTGGCGGTGTTTCCGTGGGAGCACATAAAAATGGACGCGTAGTAGATATAAATAACGCACTGGACGGGGAAGGCCCGTTCACTCCGCAGCGTTCAGGAACTGTTCCGGTCGGGCCGCTTGTGAGACTGTGCTATAGTGGCAAATACACATTCCAGGAAATGTATCAGAAAGTCCGCGGAAAGGGTGGACTGATTGCGTATACCGGCACATCTGACTGTGCAGCCATAGAGGATTACATAGCCACAGGAAATGTAAAACCCGGCAGTGGGCTTGACCCGAAGAAGGTGTCAAGGGAAGAGGCCAGGAACGTTCTTGTCGCAATGGCATATAAGATGAGCCGTGAAATATGTGCACTTGGGGCCATGTTTGCGGGAGAAACAATAGACGCTGTTATTCTTACAGGAGGTCTTGCGCACAGCAGGTTCCTCATGGACGAGGTAAAAAGACGCACATCTTGGATGGCTGACCAGGTTCTTGTCTATCCCGGTGGCGACGAGATGACAGCTCTTCGCGTACAGGCGGAAAGAGCCCTTAAAAATCCGAAAATCATAAAGAAATATTAGTTTTTTATATTCTCTCTGTTTTTGACTAACACTACATCAGAGGAAAAAATGTTTAAGAATTTTGACGAACTTTATAATGCCGTCCGCGGAAAAACCAACCGCATAGTAATACCTGGTGCAAACAACCTTGATGTCCTTACGGCCTGTCTTATGGGGAAAAGGGAAAAACTGATTTCCGGCGGGATTCTGATAGGCCCGGCGAAAGAGATAAAAGCCCTTGCTGCCAAGGCGGGACTGGATCTTGAAGGTTTTTCACTGATTGACAAAAGCGATTATTCCGACGTGGACAAAATCTATTCGGAAATGTGTAATCTTGCTGTGGATCTTGTTAAGGCCGGAGAAGGTGATTTCCTTGTAAAGGGTCTCGTTGATACCAAATGGTATATGCGTGGCATTCTGCGCAAGGAAGCAAAGGCTTTCCCTGAGGGAAATCTGCTAAGTCATTTTGCGCTTTTTGAAACAGGAAACTACCACAAGATGTTTGTGATAAGCGATGTGGCGGTTATTCCTTCGCCAACCCTGGAACAGAAGGCCGGAATTATAGCCAATTCCGTAGATATTCTGCATTCTCTTGGTGTTGAGAATCCGAAAGTGTCCATAGTATGTCCTGTTGAGAAAATAAATCCGAAAATACAGAGTACCGTGGACGCAGGTGAACTTGTTAAAATGAACCATGATGGCCGGCTTAAAGGCTGTACCATTGAAGGGCCTTACGACACATATATAACCTTCTCTAAAGCTTTTGCGGAGGAAAAAGGTATAAGAAACGCACAGGTGCCCGGGGAGGCAGATCTTGTTATACTTCACGATCTGAATGCCGCGAATGTCATGTATAAAAGCATATGCGTATTCGGCAGCAGGGTAAGGAATGCCTCCATACTTACCGGAGTAAATATTCCGGTGGTTCTTCCGTCACGAGCGGATTCGCCGGATACAAAACTTAATTCCATTGCGCTCGCCTGCTACCTGAAGGACAGGTTCCACTGATTTTAAATCGTGGAAGCAGATATGGCGGGAACAAAAAAATTAAAAAAGGTATTTCCGGATTTTCGCAGGGGAAATACTGCTGTTTTACCAGCAGTCAGGACACGCAGTGCCGCAGTGACGCGCCGCCGCCACTGTGGCAGTCACCGCGGAAATCCTAAGAATTTTCAGATACATTGAAATTCAATGTGTCAGTGAATGTTATTTTAAACTGAAAAGGTGTAAAATCACCGAGGAGAAACAATGGCCTGGGATTTCATGAAAAAAATTACAGGAAAGAAAGACGTTGCAGAGGAAGAAAAAAAAGAAACAGCTCCGGTAAAGAACGATAAACCGGTTTCCGAAAAAACAGATGAGGAACTTGAGGCGGAGATAAATGCAATTTCGCCTGATATACTGAAACAGGCGAAGATGCCTGAACAGAAAGCACTGATACTGCGTATATACCGCAGACTTATAGAATCCGGAGTTGATGTCAATGATGACAAGGCGGTAAAAAAATGGGTTATGAAGCATCCTGAAATTCTCAAGGGCGGCGATGTTATTCAGGTAAAGACAGTACGTCGTGAAAGCCCGAAGACAGGCCGGAATGATCCATGTCCCTGTGGATCCGGGAAAAAATATAAAAAATGCTGTGGTAAATAGCAGTTATAAAATAATGTTTTAAAATCAGCAGAAAAGCCCCTCATAAAAAGGGGCTTTTCTGTTCTGTATTGAATGTGTTGAAATCAGATACATGCTTAAAATAGTTAGATAACGGAAATGTTTTTCCCTAAAGTCCCTGTTAAAAATTCCCTTTTGGACCTTGACTAAAAAATATAATTCGAATATTATATATTATAGCACCTGAAAAATCTGAGAGGCTGCCATGTTTAAACAGTTTTCTGCTTTTATTTTGTCTTTATCTTTTCTCACGGCTTTCCCAGCGTATATTTATGCGCGTGGAATGGAAGGTGTTCCAGGGCAGAGTTCAGCCCAGGAATCTTCCGGTTCACAGGACAACGGAAGTGCCACGTCAAATCCGGGAGAACCGGCTTTGAACGGTGGTGAATTTGCTATTCCATCGGTATCGCCTTCAACACATATGGTTTCTGAAAATGAGCCGGTAAAGGATCCTTCGCAGATGAGCGATATGGAAATTTTCAAGAATTTCTATGCCGAAAAACCTTTGCTTGCTGCCACTGCCATGCTTAATACCATGGACGATATTCCAGGTAATGAACTTAATGATTTTCAGGATTATTTCTGCAATCAGATTGCCGAAATGATTGTAGCACTTGATACCAAAAGCAAAAGCGGGGAGATTTCCCAGGAAGAATATACTGAAATAACCATGCGTCTTGGCAGTTATGGTCTGTATACATTGCAGACTGATGCCTATGGAGTTCCAGGCGGAGGGGAAATGACTATGGGCATGATGTCCATTGATACAATTCCTCTAAAGCCCGGAATTGAGCCACGTCCGTGGCCGTCCGCCCCTCTTCCGCAGAATTCCGGCAAGCCTCAGGTAAAACCAGGTTCAGCCATGTCACAGGCTTTGCAGCAGGCAACCCTTATACCTCCGCAGAACGGACAGTCTGCACAGCTTGTTCCGCCAAACGGAGGAAAGCCGGTTGAACTCAATCCTGTAATGGCGCTTATTCCGGCGCACAAGGCAGCCAGGGATGGGGACATGAAAGGCTTTCAGAGCGCTATAAGCAGGGCCGAGTCATATTTCCCGTCCAAGCCGCGTGTACAGATAGCTGCTGCCTCGCTTTATTATGAAACAGGTAATTTCAAAAAGGCTGAAACAGCGGCAACAAGAGCCATAGGTCTGAGCAAAAATGATCCGGATGCATATAAAGCCCGTGCTCTGGCCCGTAGCGCCATGAACGACAGAAAAGGTGCTATTGAAGATGTAAATAAGGCTGTGGCTATAAATCCACAGGATGAGTCAGCCAGACTGCTCACTCTGCTTATAGACAGCCGTAAGCCGGTGAAATCATTTAAAACCGTAAGTTCACTGCAGGGCATGAAGCGGCAGCTTGGTATAAAAACAGATTCCAGAGATGCCGCACGTTCAGAGCCGGTGAAGATTGAAACAGCAGGTGTTCCCAGAACAGTTCCGGGGACGGATGGAAGTGTGTCAACTGATTATGCCAAATCAAAGGCGCATACAAAAACCGCGCAGGCCAGAAACCGTCTGGGTGATTATGAAGGTGCTGTTTCATATGCCTCGCTGGCGCTTGAGAAGGATCCTGATAATCTGGAAGCCTACATGGAAAGAGCCAATGCCTATAATTCCATGGGAAAATATGAAGATGTTATCCGTGATACAACATATGTAATTGGCAAAGATGAAAACAATATGCAGGCTTTCAATCTGCGTTCATGGGCTCTGAATCACATTGACAATCCTAATGATGCAGCCAATGATGCTGAAAGGGCAATAGGAATAAATCCGAATTTTGCTGATTCCTGGTTCAATCATGGTCTTGCAGCAGAGAAACAGGGAGATTACAAACGTATGCTTGAGGATTTCAAGCAGGCTGCTGCCCTGAATGAGAGCTATAGCCGCAAGTATCAGGATGCGCTCGCACAGTATGGTGGACGTGTACCGGGGTTTTCCGCTTCGGCACAGACTCAGGCTTCCGATCTTGGCGGAGAAGTACAGGAACCGGTTGCAAGTCCTGTAAGCCGCTATTTCATGCTGCTGATTTTCATGCTGGTAGGCGGTGCTCTTATCGCTGTCGGGCTTGCACATGTGCTTACCGGAAGCAGTCCGAAGGAAAACCGGGGCGGCAGGCATAATTCAGGCAACCGTTCGTCAAAAGGCATTATATCACCTGCGGTATTTTATGAAGGTGTAGCTACCGGCAAATACAAAATAGAGAAAAAAATAGGCGAAGGCGCCATGGGCAAGGTTTATCTTGCCGTTGACAAGTCTCTTGGCCGCAAAGTCGCCATAAAAAAGATGAATGATGAAATAAAGGTAAACGAGCGCGAAAAGCAGCGTTTCCTTGATGAGGCAAGAACCGTAGCACTGCTTCATCACCCCAACATTGTGGAGATTTATACCATATTCGAGGAATCAGGAGATGTTTTCCTTGTGTTCGAATACCTTGAGGGACGTACTCTTGATACTGTCCTGAACAAGGACATAAGAATGTCATTCAATCGTGTTAAAGGTATATATGAGGAAGTTGCCAAGGCCCTTGATTATGCCCATTCAAAAGGGGTTGTTCACCGTGACCTTAAACTTTCAAATATCATGCTTACAGCGGAAGGATATGTAAAGGTAATGGATTTCGGTCTTGCCGGCAGGGCCATAGAGGCAAAGGTCAATTCCGGGAACCGTGAGGTAGTAGGTTCTCCGGCCTATATGGCACCGGAACAGGAGAATGGCAATTCATCTGTCCGTTCAGATATTTATTCGCTTGGAATCTGCATTTATGAATCCCTTACCGGTGTACTGCCGTTTCAGGGACCTGATTTTTCCAATCAGAAAATGCGTAATTTCTATGAGCCGGTTTCACAGTGTGTTCCCGGTCTGCCAAGGGCTATAGATACGCTGATAGAGAAATGTCTTGACGTAGATCCGGAGAAACGTTTTGCAAGTGCTGAGGAATTCCGCAAGGCTCTCGCTTCCATTCACGCTTAAATCACGGGAAGTATAAACTGTTAAAAAAGACCGTTTTCAAAGGCGGTCTTTTTTTACTGTGTTTTATTCCTGTGCTGCATTTTATTTCTTCAGTTTGAACAGTTTCCTGTATGATATTGAGAACCCGGTTTCCAGGCTATTGCCGAAGCCGGGTATTTTTTTGCCCGTTGCATACAGCCATCTGGCGAAAATATCAAGGGTAAGGTCTTTATAAAGACTTGTTGAGATTTTTGAATTTATTTCCAGCCTGTCCAGCAGATCGGAAGCAGTGTCATTGCTGCTTCGGGCGAATCTTCTGTAGGAACCGTCCGAATATATTGTGAAAGATGTCTGAGGTATGTTAAATTTTAATTTATAACCTGTTTCCGCGGCATACTGTGTATAATAAGGTGTGTCTGTATAATTCTGTTCAGAGGTGATACCAGCGTAAAATTCCTTTATGTATGTACCTTCAAAAAGTTTCAGTCCGCCTTTTCCGCGCAGTATTTTTTTTAGTTTTTCGCCTTCAGCCGGAGTGAACTCGGTCTCCCAGCCGGCAGAGATGAACGGACCTATTGCGAGGGAACCAAGTTTTCCATTGAATGTTTTCCATTTATATCTTGTTTCACCTTCGTACAGCAGGCTGTCGATATTTTCTGAAGTATAGCTTGGGAATACAACTTTTCCGTAATCCGCCTTTACACTCAGATCCATTCTGAATCTGCCGGAGTAGAATTCAGATGTAAGGGCTGCCGAACCGCGTATGTTGGTCTGATTGTCCGCGCTTAACTGTGATTCTCCTACATTGCCGAAACCATTCCCCTTGCCGGTCGCACCTGTGTTTGAAACATAAAGCGAAAGATTGCTTAAATTAAGCCGCCACAGGCTTCTTGGTTCTGTTTTATTCATGGCCTCGTTTTTTACAAAGTCTTCCCACTGCTCACGTTCCGGGAAACGTCCATGTATATCAGAAAGTGTCACGGTTATGGCTGAATGCACTGTTTCACCGGTTTCCCTTATATCTTCGGCTCCTGATACCTGTGCCAGCAGGCTTTCCGGCATAAGCACGGAATACATTTCACCTTTCTGAATGCCTAAACCGGCTATTGAGTCTGTACTGTCCAGCCCGGAAAAAGCATAATACTCCTGCCCTGCGTATTTCCCGGAGTTCCAGGCTGTATAATCCTTTTCCGGCATTTTTTTTGACAGCAGTTTTTTCAGAAATTCACCTGGAACCAGCGCTGTCTTCAGCGGCTCGTCAGGGCCGAGCCAGTTCTTTATCACCGAAGCGGGAACATCACCTAAAATATTTGAAGCGCTGCTGTACACCCGCAGTACACTAAGCTCCCTGCCATATTTTTTTCTTAGCAGCGATGCAGCTATATTGTAGAAATCCGGTGTGTAATAGAACTGTGCCGGAGGTTTGCCATTAATTGATATGTTTCTTGGATCCGGCAGCAGTGTGTCACCGGCAAGAAGTGCGTTCATCATATCCTGTTTCATGGCGTTTCTTGTTTCAGGTCTGAAAGGCTGGGTTCTGTCGTCCCTGCCGGAAACAGATTCCACGGCCTCAAGTTTTCCGCGGCGGTTTATTTCACATTCAATTCTGCCTGCTCCCCTGGCATCCGGATACACAAACAGTACAGGCCCGTTTCTTACTGATTT
>CACZRG010000017.1 GCA_902783485.1 uncultured Elusimicrobium sp. | reverse complement strand
GGAAAATATTCGCAGTATGTACTGCCCGCGCTTGTCCTGGTGGTTTTTCTCTATCTTGTGGTTATAACAAGACATTCCCTGCTGCCGTTTATTATAAGCGCAGCTTTTGCTTATATTCTTAATCCGCTGGTGAACTATTTTACCGAAAGGGGATTCAGGCGTATTTATGTTATTTCAGCCATTTACATTGTGGCCTTTGTCCTGATACTGCTTCTGGGATATGTTTTTGTGAATTTCCTCAGTGATCAGTTTGTGGCCTTTCATAAAAACTGGCCGGCTTATGTGGAAAAATTAAAGGTTCTGGGACAGTCCCTTAATGCAAAACTCACAGGCAGATTCCCTTTCCTGGCGCAGCTGCAGCCAGAGATACAGCAGAAAATAGTTCCTGTAATGACAGCGGTGCCTCAGTATGTCCTGGGAACGCTTCCGGCGCTTTCATTCCTTTTTCTCATACCGTTCATATCCTTTTTCATGCTTGCCGGCGGCGGAGCCATAGTAACATTTACGCTTAATCATATACCGGCTGGGAAAACCGAGATAGTGCTTCACATTCTTGCCCGCATTGATGTATCCCTGGGTAATTACCTGCGCGGAATGCTTACGGAAGCATTTATGCTTTTTGTTATTGCCTTTACAGGGCTTTCGGCCATGGGACTTAATTATGCCGCCGTTCTTGCGATTATCATAGGAATATCAGGGCTTGTTCCATATCTTGGCGCTTTTGTAGGCGTTGTTGTTGCGTCCATAGTGGCATATGTACAGTTCGGAACGCTTATGTCTGTCATGAAGGTGGTTCTGTTCTTCTGCGCCATACGTTTTTTTGATGACTGGTTCATGCAGCCGTATATAATGAAACGTGCCGTGGAACTCAATCCCGCACTTATAGTTTTTGCACTTATGGCAGGCTGGGAAGTGGCAGGATTCTGGGGAATAGTTTTTTCCATACCAGTCACATGCATACTCAAGGAACTTTTACTTATATCAATAGAAATACAGGAGACAGAATTCCTGTGGAAACCTAAACCGCAGCCTACACGCATGAGCATACCATATACATAGATTTTCAGTATATGCCGGGGTATGCCTGGCTGTTCTTTCCGGGGAAAACAAATATGGAAATAAAATTAAGCAATACCATGAAATGTTTTAAGCCTTTTCTTTTTGAAGAACTCTACCGCAAGGAGAAGGCGGAGCGCGCTAAAGGCCGTGATATAATAAGTCTCGCCGTTGGCGACCCTGACATTCCCACACATGAAAGCATAGTTGAATGTGCGGTACAGGAACTGCATAATGCGAAAAACCACCGGTACCCGAACACAAAGGGAAATGAACGGTTCCGCAAAGCCATTGCTGCATGGCATAAGCGCCGCCACGGCCTTGATTTTCATTATATAGACGAAATTTCAATTCTTGTAGGTTCAAAGGAGGGCATAGCCCATCTGCCGCTTACGGTTATGAATCCCGGTGATTTATGCCTGATTCCTGACCCGACATATCCCACATACCGTACCGGCGTTGTGCTTGCCGGCGGGGAAGCGTACGACGTGCCCCTTACTGAAGAAAACGGATTCCTGCCGGATTTGGGCGCAATACCGCAGAAAATAGCGGACAGGGCAAAACTGTTTTTCCTTAATTATCCGAATAACCCTACTGGTGCCGCGGCTGACATTTATTTTTACCGTGAGCTGATAAAGTGGGCAAAGAAAAACGAAATCATTATTGCACAGGATGCCGCATACAGCGATATTTATTTTACGGAAGAACCAGCCCCAAGCATTCTGCAGGCAGAGGGGGCAAGGGACATTGCCGTTGAATTTTATTCCGTGTCCAAATCATTCTGTATGGCCGGCTGGCGCGCAGGCTGGGTTGTAGGCAATTCAAAACTGGTATGCGCCCTGAACGCATTAAAGGAGAATTTTGATTCCGGCCAGTTTAATGCAATACAGAATGCTGCTGCCTTCGGGCTGGATCATTTTGAGGAAATTGTACCCGGAGTGCGCAGCAGGTTTAAAAAGAGAGCTGAGGATTTCTGCAATGCCCTGAAAAAAGCCGGGTGGAGGCTTTCCATGCCGGAAGGCAGCTGTTTTATCTGGGCAAAGCCACCGGTAGATATACCGTCGGAACAGGCCGTGGTAAAAATGCTGGAGCAGGAAGGCGTTCTTGCCGCGCCCGGCGCAGGATTCGGCGCTCACGGTGAAGGCTATATACGCTTTTCAACAACAGAGCCGGAAGAAAAACTGGAAGAAGTAATACGCAGGATAAGCAGAATAAAGTGGTGAAAGTGAAATGCGGAAAAAGTAATTTTTTCGTGTTTCCAATGAATGATTAAAAAACAAAGGCCGGAAATTTCTTTCCGGCCTCTGTTTTTTTTACTGCCCTGGATAAGGTTTCTGTTTACACAATACCCTGGTCCATCATGGCTTTTGCGACCTTGCGGAATCCCGCAATGTTCGCGCCTACCTGATAATTGCCTTCCTGGCCAACTTCCTTTGCCGCGCTGAGGCAGGCATCGTGAATGTTGATCATGATGTTGTGCAGCTGTCTGTCAACCTCTTCGGCTGTCCAGTACAGATGCTCGCCATTCTGAGCCATTTCAAGGCCTGATGTGGCAACGCCGCCGGCATTTGCAGCTTTTCCGGGGGCAAATGGTATGTTTGCCTTGTGGAACAGTTCAATGGCCTCGGCATTGCAGCCCATGTTGGAAACTTCCACGACGTATTTCACGCCATTGGCTATGAGGGCTTTCGCATCCTCGCCTTTCAGCTCGTTCTGGAGGGCGCAGGTCATGGCAATGTCGCATTTCACTTCCCACGGTTTCTTTCCGGCTATGAATTTGCTGCCGGGGAATTTTTCCGCATACGGGGAGGCAATGTTCTTGCCGCTGCCGCGGAGTTCAAGCAGATATGCAACTTTCTCCTCGTTAAGGCCTTCGGGATCGTAGATATAACCGTCAGGACCGGAGATTGTTACAACCTTTGCACCTAACTCTACGGCTTTCTTTGCAGTGCCCCATGACACATTGCCAAAGCCGGAAATGGCGATGGTCTTTCCCTTGATGGAATCGCCCTTGGCTTTCAGCATTTCGCAGAGGAAATACACCGCGCCGTAACCGGTGGCTTCCGGGCGTATGAGGCTGCCGCCCCATTCGTGGCCTTTTCCGGTGAGAACGCCGGTGAATTCATTGCGGATTCTCTTGTACTGGCCGAACATATAGCCTATTTCACGGCCACCAACGCCTAAGTCTCCGGCGGGTACGTCTGTGTTCGGGCCAATGTATTTGCAGAGTTCTGTCATGAAGCTCTGGCAGAAGCGCATAACTTCGGCGTCGCTCTTGCCGACAGGATCGAAATCAGAACCGCCTTTTCCGCCACCCATGGGGAGGCTGGTGAGAGAGTTCTTGAAGATCTGTTCGAAGCCGAGGAATTTGAGTGTGCCGAGGGTAACCTGCTTCGCAAAGCGGAGGCCGCCCTTGTATGGCCCTATGGCGCTGTTGAACTCAACGCGGTAGCCGCGGTTCACCTGAACTTCGCCTTTGTCATCCACCCACGGAACGCGGAACATTACTGTTCTTTCAGGTTCTGTGATTCTCTCAAGGATTTTGGCCTTGATCATTTCAGGATGTTTATCAAGATAAGGAACCAGCGTATTGAGAACTTCTTCCATAGCCTGATGGAATTCTGTCTCGCCGGCTGTTTTGGCCTTTACTTCAGCAATTACCTTATCCACATATTCTTTTGTCGACATTTTTTATTGCCTTCCTTAAATTTTTTATATTTTACTGCTGGAACAACTGTTCATACATAATGGTATAAATCTAATTTTGTTTTGTCAACAACGGCAAATGTCGCCGGTTGTCATACGCTTTTTTTGTAAAAAAAACTGAATAAGGAAAACTCTGCTCACAGTGTGAGCAGAGAAAAGTCCGCTTTTATATAAAGGTAACTTTATAAAAAAGCAGAAACAGCTTCAAAACCGGCTGGCGGGGGAATATTTGTATATTGACATAAAAGGAATCGGAGATTACAGGCTGCTGGAATTGCCTTTTATAGATGCTTTGGATTATAAAAAAAGCAAAATTGATTATTTTGAGGACAGTCCTAAACAGCTTAAAAGAATAAGAAAGTATGTTTTCCTTAACTAAAAGATATGGATATTTTCACATTGCCGATTAAAGGAGAACCTGCTTTTGCAACAGAAAATTTTGTAAACAAATACAAAGACGCAGGCCTTACAGGCATAGTATTTTATGAGTTGTAGTGGTCTTACCCCAAAGTCCTGCAACAGGCATCTTTAATCTTTCGTTTTCAGATATTCCATTGTGACGGCACATTTTTCCGACTGTTTTGCCTTCAGCGTGTTCTATTTTCACTAAACCTAAAGTTCTATATGCTGCTATTTTCGGTGGTTAGACCAGTCAGCTGTCTGATGAACTAATCACAAAAAAACATTTGTAAAGTCATAATGAGAATTGTTTAATCATATTTGTCCGGAGTTCTTATCGGTTTCCGGTTTCGTAATTTTTTTCTTCACATTTTCTATGTTTATTTTGTTATAATGTTATAATAATATTTAACATAAGGAGCAGGGAAAATGCTTAGGTCAAATCCTCATATCATAGGAATAAACACCAGATTGTGGCTTAAAATGCTCAGGGAAAAATACAATCTGCCTGAGATGACATTGTCGGCAATTCCGGACGAGGAATGGCTCAGACTGAAAAAACAGGGGTTTGACATAGTGTGGTTAATGGGTGTATGGCAGCCCAGCCCGGAATCCGAGCGCATTTCAAGGCAGGACCCTGCTCTGCTGAAGGCAGTAAAAGAACTTCCGCCTGGTTTCGGTCCGGAGGCTCTCGGTTCTTCGCCTTATTCAATTTATCTTTATTATCTTAATCCGGATCTGGGTTTTGAATGGGAACTCAAGGACACACGTGAGAAATTAAACAGCATGGGCATGAAACTTATGCTGGACATAGTTTCAAACCATACTTCAAAGGATGCACCTTATGTGAAGGAGCACCCGGAGTGCTTCATTCAGGGAACGGAACAGGATTACAAGGAACACCCGGACTGGTTCTTTGAGACTGAAAAAGACGGGAAAAAGCTGTACATTGCATACGGACGTGACCCGAACTTCCCGGCATGGAAGGACACGGCCCAGCTTAATTATTTCAACAAGGACACCCACCGCGAAATGCTGGAGGCGCTTATGCGCATTGCCGGCAGCGCTGACTGCGTACGCTGCGACATGGTAATGCTTTCCCTCAATGATATTCAGGAGAAGGTGTGGGGTAAAATGCTGCGGCAGCAGGGATATACAGTTCCACAGAGTGAGTTCTGGGCTGATGCCATAAAAACAGTGAAGGCAAAATATCCTGATTTTGTGTTCCTGGCAGAGGTTTACTGGGGCCTGGAATGGCGCCTGCAGGAAATGGGCTTTGACTATACTTACGATAAGATAACCTATGACAGGCTTCTCTCATCTTCCCCGCAGGAAATTTATGGTCATCTTCGCGCCGAAAAACTTTATCAGAAACGTTCCGCACGTTTTATAGACAATCATCATGAAAAGCCCTCGCTTGAAGTGTTTGGCAGGGAGAAGGCTCTTGCTGCGGCCACGGTGTTTTCAACAGTGAGAGGCCTGCGCCTTTATATGGATAATCAGATATCCGGAAGTTACAGCAAGGCTCCGCTGCAGATGATTGATATGTATGAACGCAGGCTGGACAGCGGAGTGGCTGCTTTTTATGAACGGCTGCTGAAGATAAACAACCACCCAGCCTTTCACGGTGGCGAGTGGTCACTGCTTCATGTAGAAAAGGTTGATGATGATAATCACAGCAATACAAACATACTCGCCTGGAAATGGGCACAGTTCCGCACTGTAAAGCTGGTGGTTATAAATTATTCCCCGAACAGTTCTTCCGGCATAGTTGATTTCAAGCTGAAACCCACCGGCCCGAAGACCTCTGTGAAAGAGGAACTTTCGGACAGTGTGTTTGAATTTGCTCCGGAGTCGCTCGCAGGAGGAATAAAACTGGACATGGCCCCGTGGCAGAAATTCATATTCACGGTTGATGTTCAGTAAAAAAAGCGCAGGCTCTGCATAAAAAAACCGGTTTTAATACCGGTTTTTTTATGTGCTTCTGGCGGAAATCAGAACCCTCTGTTTCCGCTGTTTCTCATGGTTCGCGTGCAAGTGTATATGCGGTTATGGCAGTTGCTCCTGCTTCCTTTAGTGCGGCGGCCAGTTCATCAAGTGTTGCCAGAGTGGTTGCTACGTCGTCTATAAGCAGTATTTTCTTTCCTTTCACAAGTTCAGGTTTTACCACTTTGAAAGCCCCATGGACATTTTTCAGCCGCTGCTCACGGTTTAATGTGGTCTGTGTCGGAGTGGACCTGTTTCTTTCAACAGCGCCTTTAAGTATTTTAAGCCCTTTCAGCTTTGCCAGCTCCCTGGCCAGAAGTTCCGCCTGATTGTATCCGCGTGTATGCAGTCTTTTTTTGTGCAGCGGTACAGGAATTACAAAATCATTATCCTTTATTTCAGGAAAATAATCATATGCCTTGCCCATTTCGCGGGCCAGGAAAGTTGCGAGATCGTCGCGGCTGCCGTATTTAAGGGCATGAACAAGCGGTTTTAATGTGTCATTGTATATAAGCGCGGAACGTGCGCAGTCAAGTGCATGCTGCACACCTTCGCAGTCATAGCAGTATCCGCGGCTGAATTCCAGCGGCATTCCGCAGCGTTCGCAATATGGCTTCTGCAGGTATTCAAGCCCTGAAAGGCAGTCCAGGCATAGTGGTTCCGTACTCATATAATCCAGATCCTGTCTGCATGAAAGGCACACTTTGGGCAGGAATATATTTGTTATGTATCTTACGGCTCTTGTAAAGAAAGAAGTTTTTGTTTTGCTCATATTTTCCTCAGAACTGAAAGCTTACCGTGCTTCCTATTTCATATGACATATAATCGTCTTCCGGTATTTTCTTCGCCCAGTATCTCTGAACGCCGGCATTAAGTGTAACACGCAGATTTTTTGTAACTTCGTAATCCATGCTTGAATTAAATGATAGCAGATTATTGTTTTCGCTTGCAGTTATCGGTGAAGAAGACATGGCATAGCTTAATGTACCGGTATATACTATTTTGTTGTCAAGTACTATGGCTTTTTTCATAAAAGGCAGTCTTAATCCTTTTGGCAGGGAGAAGTCTGTTTTCAGCATAATACCCGGTGTTATGACTGTTTTGGCAGCTGTTCTTATTCCCATGGTGGTTTCCTTTACAGTTCTGCTATAGTCCAGTTTCGGGGTAACACGGGCTTTTTTCCAGTCGAATGCACCCTGCACGCTAAGCGTGTCACTTAGATTCTTTTCCGTGGTTTTATTTGTGTCAGCGTCAGTTACGCCAGAGCGCATTGCCGTGTATGATATGGCTGAATCTATTTTATTCAGGATCTTGCCCCTTATATCTGCTGAATAATTGTTGGTAACGGTTTCGGATACATTTTTCGTACCGGCGATATTCCTGGAATACTTGAGATTCATTGACATATTCTTTACCCAGCGCTTCAGCATTATGAGATTTTCCAGCTGTGAGATACTGAGAACAGTGTCAGGCAGAGTGAGATTGGAGGTGTCTGTAACAGTGGCTGTTACTTCAGAGTGCTGTCTTGTCTTTGTGAAGTTGTTGGTAACGGAAAGGGTACGCAGCGGCGAGAATGTGTCTGTAAATTTATATGCACTAAGAGGCTGCCACCGGAATGTGGCATTGTATGTGTCGCGGCTGGTAAGAGTGTTTAGCAGTGCCTGGCTGTTCCGCGGTTTCATGCCATCACGCAGCCAGAGGTGTTTTGTGGAATCATAATCTTTTTCAACATAATACCAGGAATCGCCGTCCTCAAGTGCATATGAAGCGCTTATAACCATGGATTTTAACAGCCTGCTTGAGGGTATTATATCATTCATGTTCAATGTAAGGGCTGCGCCGCCATGCGCGGAACGGGTAACTGTTTTTATGTCACCTACACGGTAGCTATGGGAACTTGTACCTACGGTGACTGTATTGGTACTTATATTATTGCTTTCCTCCGTGGAAATTGAATAATTGAATGACGGTATCAGCCACTTTGTGAATTTCAGCGAAGAGCTGAAACCGGCTTTCTGCTCCAGCGCCTTGGGGTATTTTTCCGTGGCTTCCTGCATAAGCAGCGGCGTTCTCTGCTCCTTTACTTTCTTTAATGAGTATGACGGAATTATATTGCTGCCTTTCCACGGCATAAATGTAAGTTTTCCACTGTAAAACTCTGTCGTTTCCTCCATGTCGTAAACATTTGTAAGTGATGCAAGATTGTCCGGCCTGTAGTCAATAATGTTTCTTGCCAGTGAGTATGTGGCATTTATTTCCTTTGGCAGTATATAAAGGTTTCTGCCTGTTGAGTAATCCAGCTGTGATTCATACAGGTCTCTGTCATCGGTTCTGCTTAGTGTATTGTAATCCGTGGTTGCCTTTGTGTAGGTGAATGTCATTTTCGGCATTGAGGGAAGGGTAAGCACGCCTGAAGCCTTTCCGTCGAATTTCTTTACGTGGCCTTCCATGAGTGTACTTATCAGATTGCTTTCACCGGTAACAGAGGCGTTCGGTGTTACAGTGGTTTCCCTTGTTGCTTTAAGATTTACAGGGAAAAAACGTAGTCTCGTTATATCAAGCCAGCCATTTGTGTATTCCCTGTCCTGATTTGTCACGGAAGTGACCGGTGTCTGGAAACTTCTGTCCGTGTAAAGGTATTTTCCGCCTCCCTTGAACCAGCCTGGCAGTTCGAAAGTGGCTTCTGCCTTGCGCGCACTGCCATTTCTTATTATTGGTTCCTCTACATAAATATCATCAAGATAAAGTATACCGCTGTGTTCCCCGGCCCCGTTGATTTCAATTCCCAGTATGAGCTGTGAAATGCTCTGCAGGCCTGGTGTTCCTGCGGAGGATACCTGCACATTGTAGCTGGCGTGGGACCTGTTTATCCAGTAATCAGGGATATCGTCTCCAGTTTCATCATACTGTTCAAGTTCTATAAGTCTCCACCCGGTAAAATCAAGCGGTATGGAAACCCTGAAATAATTATCAGTACTGCCTGCTTTAAGATATGCCCTTGCATTTGCGTTTTCAGTATCGTTGCGCAGCAGGAATTTGAAATATCTGTGCTGCCCCATATCCACGCTCTGTGACCATGTTCTGTAAACATATCCGTTGTCCGCGGAAGTGAATGACGAGTATATTACCCGCAGGGCCTGCTCGCTTACTGTTTCCAGATTGTTCTTCTTTTTCAGGTCGGAGACTGAACCGTAGAGTTTGTCGAATACGGAGGAAGGATCGCCGGGAACCCTGTAAATAGGTATATAATCCGTATTGTCTACATTGTTTACAGCGGCAACCGCCAGTTTGCCTGTGCCGGTGCTTTCGTTTATGTTCCATGTATTGCCCACGGCGGTTATTCTGGCTATTTTTATGCGGCCCCGCGTTTTTGAAACTCCGTCTATTTTCCGCAGTGATATTCTTACCTGCTTTACGGCGTTCCACTTGTAAGTCTGGTCGGAAGTTATTCCCATGGGAACGGTGAGTGTACGCCAGCCGGAAAAGTTCACCTTTGAGGTCTGGACAGTACCGTTCCAGTCGAAATCTGTATAGCCATAGGGGCTGTTGTAGCCGAAACTCCCCGCCAGTTCTTCCCCGTCAAGACGGCCGTTTCTGTTCAGATCCGCTGTATCAAGACGGCCATTTGCTGCGCCATAGCGTCTGCTGTGTTTCCCTGCCGGTGCATAAAGCCAGCCTATGTCCTCTGAGGAACTTACCTGCCCGTCGCAGTTTATATCTTCTGTTTTAGGGTTGTTAAGTGCCTGGTAACCGCTTGAGCAGGTGAGTGTCTGTCCGCCGGTATCGTCTGCGTCTTCGTTCATCTGGCCGAAATCTATATTGAAATCAACGGCATTTGATTCATTGTTGTCGCCCCATATTACAAATTCAAGTGTAGCTTTCGTGGAAAAATCAAGCCCGGTATATGACAGCGGATAAACAATGGAAACCTCATCAGAAAGTGTGAAATCATAATCCAGTGTCAGCACTTCCTGGCTGCCATCTGTTGTTGCCTGGGGATTTATGTCT
>CACZRG010000016.1 GCA_902783485.1 uncultured Elusimicrobium sp. | reverse complement strand
GCCTGAAGCAGTGAGGCCACTATATTGGCAACGAAAACGGCTTCTATGCCGTAATGGAAAACAGCGATGAGCAGCACATTCAGCAGTGCATTAACCGTTATCCCGGCAGATTTTACAAGCGCGAATTTTTTTGATTCATGCCTCATGCGCAGGTCGGCAAATGGTATGAGTGTTACAGTATCCAGTACGAGTATTGCGGAGGCATAGTAAACGCAGTTTTCAGGTATTCCGCCAAGTCTGGCCCAGTATGAGGCAAAAACGCAGAGTATGAATGTAAAAAAAGCTGTTGTTCCTGCCTGAAATTTAATGGCGGCGGAAAAGGCAGTTGCCCTGTTCTGAGAGTGGCGCATATACGCCTGGTCCAGGGCATAGTGGAACAGAATATTCATAAAGGCAATGTATGAATATGTTCCTGCTATTATTCCATATTCGCCTGTTGGCAGGAAATATGTGTAGAAAGGTGTAAGAAAAAAATTAAGAAAGCGTGCCAGCACTGTTGAAATGCCGTAAATGAGTGATTCCTTCCCCAGTGTTTTTATCTGGCTTCCTATACCCGCGGTATTCTGTTCCAGCGTTTCAGTTCCTTCAGCTGTCCTGTTTTCTTCCATTTTATCTTTGTCTGTTCACCAGTTCATCATAACAAAAAGGATTATATTCCTGCTGATGAAATGCCGTATGGTTCCTGCATTGTGGCTCTTGGAAATTTTACTTCCGGCTCACCGAAAAGCATTACATAGCCGGTTTTATACCCGGCGGGTATTTTAAGCATTTTACGTACGGAAGGCATAAGCCGTATTGCGCCATCCGCTATCCCGCACCACAGTGTGCCGAGGCCGAGCGCATTGGCGTAAAGCTCAAAATAGGAAAGCGCTATGAACGGATCCTGTTTGCGGCATGGTGCGTTTTTCCTTACACATACCACCACCATATGCGGTGCATTCCAGAAAACTATATCGTCACCGGCCAGTATTTTCTTTTTATATCCTGCAACAAAAGAATTGAACGGGGGGATAAATTTAACTATTTTCTGCAGATTTGCTGAAACTTTTGTTCTTATTGCGTCCATTACATTTTTATCATCAGCAAAGCAGAAATGCAGTCCGCGGCTGTTGCAGCCTGTTGGTACCCACGCTGTCATTTCCATGAGTTTCTTCATCTTTTCTGCAGGGATATTTTCGTGTTTATAGAATCTGCAGCTGCGGCGGGTCTGCATAAGATTAAGCAGTTTTTCCGGGCTTCTTTCCGCTACAGGCAGGGTTTCGGGCAGTTCGGAAGGATTTATGCCGTGAACGGAGACCGCTTCAGCCGGGCATACAGCCATACAGTGCTGACAGCCGAGGCAGAATCTCTCAAGTTTTTCCGGCACATATGGAACGCCATCGTGTCCGGATCTGATTATTCTGCCGGGGCATACCTTCACGCAAAGCCCGCAGCGCAGGCATTTTGCCGCATCGGCCCTGAAATTCAGTCTGTCTTCCGCCCTGTTCATAATTTTTCCTTGACATTAACATTTACATCTGTTTTTCAGACATATATTATACTTTTTATGAAAATGATATGATTATTTATATACATGAAGGCTGATATGAAAAAAATTCCTCTTCTCTTTTCCATTGCTGTTCCGGCGCTGATAATTGCGCTTTCCTTAAGTTCCTGCCATAAAAAACAGGACAGAACCGAAGGCGGGATTGTTTTCAGGACTGTAACAGTTGAGAAAAAATCCAAAGCCGCCTCAACCGTGCTTTTATGGAAAGGATCAGCTGAAATAATGAAAGCGGCTAATAACAGTGACGAGGAAGAAGAGGCGCAGCGGCTTAATCAGATGATAGCCGGAGTGATTTATGAGGGAGAAAAAGACGCAGTGAAGGCGCTTGAAAAAAAACAGAAGGATTATCTTTCATCTTTCAATGCATCCTCGTCTGACCCTGAAAGCGCCGAAAAGGCTCCGGCCCGCTGGGAAGTTGTTTTTACAGGCAGGGCCGCCTCGGTGAATGGACGTTACATAAGTTATGAACTTTCGGATTATTCAATTACCGACGGAGAACAGGGAGAAAGCCATCTTTCATGTGCCGTTTTCGACAGGCAGACCGGAAAAGAGGCGGCTCTTTCAGACTTTATAAACGAAGAGAAGAGACCCGAACTTG
>CACZRG010000015.1 GCA_902783485.1 uncultured Elusimicrobium sp. | reverse complement strand
GCCGCGGCGGCACAGTTTCCTATATACAGTTGTGCCGTCATATTTTATTATAACAATTATAACAAAAAAAGCCCTGAAGCAATAGAAACACTTCAGGGCTTTCATCTGTCCGTGCGGTTAATTAAAAACGCTGAATTTCAGTTTTAATTTCAATCAGCGGCCTAAAAACCTAAAGCACGGCAGAAACAGAACCGCTTCAGTCTCCAAGCGTGGCAACCATGACTGCCTTTATTGTATGCATACGGTTTTCAGCCTGCTCAAAAACTATGCTGGCTTCTGATTCAAAAACCTCATCAGTAACTTCAATGCCATCCTTAAGCCCATATTCTTCGGAAATTTTCTTTCCTACTTTGGTCTTCATGTCATGGAATGAAGGCAGGCAGTGCATGAATTTCACATTAGGATTGCCTGTTTTCTTCATCACTTCCGTGTTTACCTGATACGGAAGCAGAAGTTTTATTCTTTCTGTCCATACTTCCTTGGGCTCGCCCATGGACACCCATACATCGGTGTGGACAAAATCAACGCCTTTTACGGCTTTTTCAACATCATCCGTTATCATAATGCGTGCGCCGGATTTCTTACCTAACTTTTCGCAAAGCTCAACAAGCTCTTTGTCAGGCTGAAGACCGGCAGGGGCGCAAATGCGGACGTCCATTCCCAGAATGGAGCCAATGGTAAGAAGCGAACGGCCCATGTTGAAGCGGGCATCGCCCATATAAACATAGGAAATTTCCTCAAGCGGCTTATTGGAATTTTCCATCATTGTGAAGACATCAGCCAGCATCTGGGTGGGATGCCACTCATTTGTAAGACCGTTCCACACAGGCACACCTGCGTATTTAGCCAGTTCTTCCACAATTTCCTGGCCGAACCCGCGGTATTCTATGCCGTCAAACATGCGGCCCAGAACGCGGGCCGTATCAGCTGCGCTTTCCTTGTGGCCCATCTGGCTGCCGGAAGGATCAAGATATGTAACATGAGCTCCCTGGTCATGGGCGGCCACCTCAAACGAGCAGCGTGTGCGTGTTGAAGTCTTTTCAAAAATCAAAGCTATGTTCTTGCCGGCAAGGCGCGGTTTTTCCGTGCCCGCATATTTGGCCTTTTTGAGGTCCGCGGCAAGGCGGAGGAGATAAAGTATCTCCGCTTTGGTGAAATCTATTTCTTTAAGAAAATGTCTGTTTCTGAGGTTGAATGCCATTTAAGGTCTCCTTGATTTTACCGGGCAGGGAAAATTTCCTGCTCCGTTTCATGGAATATTGTATAAAATTACCATGCTTCCATGGCACACAGATATAAAAAAACAGCTATCAAAGTCTGCGTAATCCCCATGTCATTCTGACATACAGGCTGTATCTGCAGCGTTAAGCCACGCCAGCCGTTTTATTATTGAGTATGCCTTATCATTTTATGTACAATATAACAACGGCAGCATACACGCCGGACAACTACTTAAGGAGTAGATAAATAAATGACTCAGACTAATGTTGATATAAGCGACATTATAGCCAAATGGAAGCCCGTAAAGGGCAGCCTGGTTATGATGCTGCACGCCATACAGGGAAAATGTGGCTATATACCGCGGGAAAAAGCCATGGAAGTGTCGGAAAAAACCGGCATTCCTTTGTCAAAGATTTATGAAGTGCTCACATTCTACCACTTCTTCAAGCTTACTCCCCCTCCCCAGTACCAGATTAATGTCTGCACAGGTACGGCCTGCTATCTTAAAGGCGCGCCGGAGATCCTTGCAGAACTTAACAAACTGATTGGTATTAAGGAAGGCGAAACTACAAAAGACGGCAAATATGCAATAGCCGGGCTGCGCTGCCTGGGCTGCTGCGGCCTTGCCCCCGTCATTTCCATAAACGGCAAAATTTATGGTCAGGTGAAAGCTTCGCAGGTTAAAGGAATACTTGAAGGCCTTGACAAGGGAGAAAAACCAGCATGAACGAGAAGATTGAAAACATTAAAAAGGCCTTTAACGAAGAAATGGCCAAAATGAAAAACCGCATAATAGTATGCGGTGGCACGGGCTGCGTAGCAAGCGGCTCCATGAACATTTATAAGGCTTTCCAGGAAGAATACAAAAAACGCGGTCTCGATTACACCATTGAGATAACAAAAGGCTGCCGCGAAAATTCCACATATATTTCCAAGAGCGGCTGCCAGGGTTTCTGCGCACAGGGGCCTCTGGTAAGCGTCGGAGACATTTTCTACACCAAGGTAAAAGTTGAGGATGTGCCGGAAATTGTCGAGAAGACAATAATGAAAGGCGAAGTCATTGAAAGGCTTATTTACAAAAACCCGGCTGACGGCAAAACCTATGCCAAACGCGATGAAATCCCCTTCTACAAGAAGCAGCATCGCATTCTTCTGCACGACAGTGGCAGAATCAACCCGGAAGACATCAATGAGTATATCGGCCACGGCGGCTATCAGGGACTTGTGAAAGCCCTTGAAATTGGTCCGGAAGCCACCATTGAGGAAATGAAGAAGAGCCAGCTGCGCGGACGCGGCGGCGCAGGCT